>NZ_JAYQWM010000015.1:0-82257 GCF_036662595.1 Escherichia sp. Lx600-2
GCTGATAGAAACAGAAGCCACTGGAGCACCTCAAAAACACCATCATACACTAAATCAGTAAGTTGGCAGCATCACCCGGTGCGAATACCAACCAACAATGGAGCCTGCTTTTCAATTCAGATTGAGTTCTACGAGTAAATTGCCAACCAACGCAACACATTACACAGAAGAAAAGCGCATATTCAGCCGATAACCAAAGTTGTAATTGCAGAAGTGAAATACGCCTGATCATGAGCGGGATTGAGAACAGCATTTCCCCCAGAAAACTCAGCGTGATAATACAAGCAGCCAGCGCAACCACCATCGGCCACACCAACAACGGCACAATAACAAAGCCGAGAAATAACGGATAAATATAAAGTCTGATTATATTCATCATTATTGTCCTGATGATTCGGGGGATGCTTCATACAGCAGCACATACCCCACATCCTCTACCAACTGTTGCCCCTGCTGACTTATAAACCAGTCAACAAATTTCTGCGTTTCCGGCGTGGGATTTTCACGCGTCACCATATAGGCATCCACAATGTATGGATAAGTGCCGTTGCGGATATTTTCCTCGGTAGGCGCAACGCCATTTATAGCCAAAAGTTTAATCTGCTTGCGCATTTTGAGCATATTGTCATTCATACGAGTGACGTAATAGTGGAAGGTGTACCCAATGGAAGATGGCGTGTTTTGATAGTCGGCAACTTCAGTAATTAAACCGCCCATAAGATCAATCACAGTAGATTTTTTAGCTGGCAGCATTGGGGTGTCTTGCATAACCAATCCCTTCATAATCGTTTGGCTTCCAGAATCTTCAGGGCGCTGCCAGACTTTTATATGTTCGTCACTACCACCTACTTTATTCCAGCGGCTAGTTTTGCTGCTAAAAATATCTTTAACCTGGTGCTCAGAGAGAGAATTTACCGGGTTATTAATATCAACGATAAAGACAAAGGCTTCGCGGGCGAAAGCGGTATATTTCAGTTTAACACCCGCTTCTTCTGCACGTTTTTTCTGTCCTTCCGACGGTTGTGCAACAAAAATAACCGTCGCGGAACCTTTAATCAGACTATCGTAGGCTTCAGCTGTTCGGGTTTGCTGCAAACCATACGCCTGCCAGGCCAGCGAGGTTCGATCCTTATCTTTTGGCTCGGGTACTAATTTATAATACGCGGAGGCATACAGCGGGTATAAGGCTGTAGCGCCGTACACTCTCGGCCATCTTGACCAATCATCGCTGTAACGTAATGCAGGTTGCCCCCGCAGAGACGTCAGTCCATGGCTCTCTTCTTCCCTGACGCTGTTATAGTACCCTTCCCGGTCGACACATCCCGCCAGTAACGCCGTGCCTAATAGTAAAACACCGGTGAATTTATTCATCTCGCTGATTCCTTTCTCTCGAGCGTTATTCCATTGTTGGATACAGCGGCACATATCCCACATCTTCTACCAGACTCTGCCCCTGCGGCGTTAAAAACCATTCGACCAGTTTTTGTGTTTCTGACGTTGTATTTTCCCTCGTTACCATAAAGGCATCGACGATATAGGGATATTTGCCGTTGCGAATATTTTCCGCAGTCGGTGTAATACCGTTAATCGCTAGCAGTTTTATATTTTTATCAGCATTCATTTGCGTCGCGTAATAGCGGAAGGTATAGCCTATTGCGTTGTTTGTATTACGGTATTCGGCAACGACTTTAATCATTCCCTCCATCACGCTTGCCACTTCCATTTCCTGCGGCGAGATCATGCGGACATTTTTCATGACCTGTGATTGCATCACTGTCTGGCTGCCAGAGTCTTCCGGGCGCTGCCAGGTCTGGATCTCCTGATCGTTACCGCCAACAGTACGCCAGTTGGTAATTGCACCACTGAAAATGTCACGCACCTGTTGTTCAGTCAGGGAATTAACCGGATTATCCGCATTGACGATGAAAACGAATGCTTCACGGGCAAAGGGGGTGTACAGCAAAGTGACACCAGATTCCTTTGCACGTTTTTTTTGCCCACCGGAAGGTTGCGCCACGAAAATAATATCAGCATCGCCCTTAACGATTTTGTTATATGCTTCTGGCGTACGAGAGTTTTCCAGATAATCCCAAACGTGAAAATCCTCTGGTATTACACTTAATGCATAAAATGCAGAAGCATAAATTGGGTACGCAGCCGTGGCGCCATCGATTCGCGGCCAGTTTTGCCTAAACTGAATTTGCGGTTTGCCACGCAGCGGCGTCAGTCGATTATTGAGTTTATCGGGTTGCCAGGCCCAGATATCAATATTTTCGCGTACACCGACACCAGGATTGAGCTGTTTATATAAATAACCCTGATAACCAGCGACAAAACCAAGCATGAGAAGGATAAACAGGAGGGAATTACGGCAACGTAGCCCGGATGTACCGGTTAAAGGATGTCTGGTTGGCCGGCCGTACCCCAGCGAAAAACTGATATGCGCGCCAACGGGTATAATGACTATCCACCAGTACTCACCTCCGACTACTGAGACTAACAAAACGCCCAGCCAGGGGAGCATAAGATCAGCCAACCAACCCGATCCCATCTGGTGAAATTGATAATCTGCCAGATGCAGCGCGATTATCCAGCCAACCAGGATTAATAAAGCGGGTACTAAAAAAAGACATTGTCGCCAGACGGCTATTTCTCTTTTTTCTGGTGCACTATCGCCTGCCCATACTCGCCCCGAGAAAAATAGCATTAATGCGCCCAGCGCCAGCATAAAAATGTTGAGCAGAAGGTAAATTGTTGGCGTGATAAGGATATTACAAACTTCAATAATACCGGCAAGTCCGACACCCAGCATAGCAACAACCGCCGCCAAAAATTGCGTCAGTATGGGGATGCCGAAAAAAGTCATTACCAGCGAGGACAAAATCCATTTTCTGTTTTGCATTATTCTTTCCATTCTTTCTGAATGGCGAAATTATACTCCCCGAGTCCCCTTGCCCCTTCTGGACACTTTTCCGAAATGATGGCGAAAAAAACGGGACCCTTTGGCCCCGTTCTATTTATTGGTGAAATTACAATCTCACCGGATCGATATGCCAGATATGATCAGCGTACTCTTTGATAGTACGGTCAGAAGAGAAGTAGCCCATATTGGCAATGTTCAGCATCGCTTTTGCGGTCCACTCTTCCTGAAGCTCGTAGAGTTCATCGACTTTATCCTGACAATCGACATAGCTGCGATAATCCGCCAGTACCTGGTAGTGATCGCCGAAGTTGATCAGCGAATCAACCAGATCGCGATAGCGACCCGGATCTTCCGGACTGAATACACCGCTGCCGATTTGCGTCAGCACCTGATGCAGCTCCTCATCTTTCTCGTAGTATTCACGCGGTTTGTAGCCCTGACGACGCAGTTCTTCCACTTCTTCCGCTGTGTTACCAAAAATAAAGATATTGTCAGCACCGACATGATCCAGCATCTCGACATTCGCACCGTCCAACGTACCGATAGTCAGCGCACCGTTAAGCGCAAACTTCATATTACTGGTGCCGGAAGCTTCCGTCCCTGCCAGCGAAATCTGTTCAGACAGATCTGCCGCCGGAATGATCAACTGCGCCAGGCTAACGCTGTAGTTCGGGATGAACACGACTTTCAGCTTATCGCCAATCTGCGGATCGTTGTTGATCACTTTCGCTACGTCATTGATCAAATGGATAATATGCTTCGCCATGTAATAGGCCGAAGCCGCCTTACCGCCAAAAATATTCACGCGCGGTACCCACTTCGCATCCGGGTCGGCCTTGATGCGGTTATAGCGGGTAATCACATGCAACACATTCATCAATTGACGTTTGTATTCGTGAATACGTTTGATTTGTACATCGAACAACGCCTTTGGATTCACCACCACATTCAGCTGCTGGGCGATATACTCTGCCAGACGCTTTTTGTTCTCCAGCTTCGCCTGATGCACAGCGTGATTAACCATTGGGAAATCACAGTGTTGTTGCAGCTCATTAAGCAGGCTAAGGTCGGTGCGCCAGTTACGGCCCAGGTGTTCGTCCAGCACGGCTGAAAGCGATGGGTTCGCTACCGCCAACCAGCGACGCGGCGTCACACCGTTGGTGACGTTGGTGAAACGACCCGGGAAGATTTTCGCAAAGTCGGCAAACAACGATTGCACCATCAGATTAGAGTGCAGTTCCGATACACCGTTAACTTTGTGGCTCACAACAACCGCCAGCCAGGCCATACGCACACGACGACCGTTGGATTCATCAATGATCGACGCCCGTCCCAGCAGATCGGTATCGTTCGGATACTGTTCCTGCAAGGTTTTCAGGAAATAGTCGTTGATTTCAAAGATGATCTGCAGGTGACGCGGCAGAATTTTACCCAGCATATCAACCGGCCAGGTTTCCAGCGCCTCGCTCATCAGCGTGTGGTTAGTGTAGGAGAAGACCTGACAACACACCTCAAACGCGTCGTCCCAGCTAAATTGGTGCTCATCGATCAGCAGACGCATCATCTCAGGAATCGACAGTACCGGATGGGTATCATTGAGATGAATCGCGATTTTATCTGCCAAGTTATCGTAGGTTTTATGCAACTGATAATGGCGGCTTAAAATGTCCTGAATGGTCGAGGAAACCAGGAAGTATTCCTGACGCAGGCGCAGCTCACGCCCGGAGTAGGTGGAGTCATCCGGATACAGTACGCGAGATACGTTCTCGGAGTGGTTTTTATCTTCCACTGCCGCGAAGTAGTCACCCTGGTTGAATTTACCGAGGTTAATTTCGCTACTGGCTTGCGCACTCCACAAACGCAACGTGTTGGTCGCGTCGGTGTCGTAACCCGGGATTATCTGATCGTAAGCGACTCCCAGAATCTCTTCGGTTTCAATCCAGCGCGTTTTTTTACCTTCCTGCTGAATGCGACCGCCAAAACGGACTTTATAACGCGTGTTGTGGCGTTTGAATTCCCACGGGTTACCGTATTCCAGCCAGTAGTCAGGCGACTCTTTCTGGCTACCGTTAACGATGTTCTGCTTGAACATACCGTAGTCATAGCGGATGCCGTAACCGCGCCCCGGCAACCCTAACGTCGCCAGAGAATCGAGGAAGCAAGCCGCCAGACGTCCCAGGCCACCGTTACCGAGGCCCGGGTCATTTTCTTCATCAATCAGCTCTTCGAGATTTAACCCCATCGCTTCCAGTGCGCCCTGTACATCTTCGTAAATTCCTAGCGACAACATGGCGTTGGAGAGCGTACGGCCAATCAAAAACTCCATCGACAGGTAGTAAACCTGACGAGTTTCTTGCGACAACTGGGCACGGTTTGAACGTAACCAGCGCTCCACGAGACGATCGCGCACAGCAAATAACGTTGCGTTCAGCCATTCATGTTTATTGGCGACGACCGGGTCCTTTCCAATCGTAAACATCAGCTTGTAAGCGATAGAGTGCTTAAGAGCTTCTACGCTAAGCGTGGGCGATGAATATGTAAACGGAGCATTCATATAGGCGTTTCCTGAAAACTATTTCAAGCGATAGTAAAGCTCACGGTACGACTTCGCCGCGACCTGCCAGCTAAAATCCATTGCCATAGCCTGACGTTGCACAAACCGCCACAGTGAAGGACGGGACCACAGTACAAAAGCACGTCGAATAGCCCGTAACAGCGACCAGGCATTACTATCTTCAAAGACAAACCCACTGGCGACGCCATCTGCAAGGTTCTCAAGAGAACAGTCAGAAACCGTATCAGCAAGCCCACCGGTGCGCCGCACTAACGGCAGCGTACCGTACTTCAATCCATAAAGTTGCGTTAAGCCGCACGGTTCAAAACGGCTGGGCACCAGAATGACGTCCGCGCCGCCCATAATGCGATGCGAAAATGCTTCGTGATAGCCAATCTGAACGCCCACTTGGCCGGGGTATTCCGCTGCCGCCGCAAGGAAACCTTCCTGCAGCACCGGATCGCCCGCGCCGAGTAGCGCCAGCTGCCCGCCCTGCTCCAGAAGGCCCGGTAAGGCTTCCAGCACCAGGTCGAGACCTTTCTGGCTGGTCAGACGGCTCACCACTGCAAAAAGCGGCACTTTATCGTCAACCTTAAGCCCCATTGCGATTTGTAACTGGCGCTTATTTTCCGCTTTATCTTCCAACGTATCGCGGGTGTAACGCGAGGCCAACAGTAAGTCCGTCTCTGGACTCCAGATTTTCTCGTCCACGCCGTTCAGTACGCCGGAAAGACGCCCTTCACGGTGACGCTGTTGCAACAGACCTTCCATACCGTAGGCAAACTGCGGTTCGGTGATCTCGCGAGCGTAGGTTGGACTGACCGCCGTAATGTGATCGGCATAGTACAGACCGGCCTTCAGGAAAGAGATTTGTCCGTTGAATTCCAGCCCATGAATATTAAAGAATGACCATGGCAATTGGATGTCATTCATGTGATGTGCATAAAACATGCCTTGATAGGCCAGGTTGTGCACAGTAAACACCGACTTCGCCGGACGCCCGCGCGCCGCCAGATACGCAGGCGCAAGGCCTGCATGCCAGTCGTGCGCATGCACCACATCAGGACGCCAGAATGGGTCAAGCCCGCTGGCCATTTCTGCCCCAACCCACCCCAGCAGCGCAAAACGCAATACGTTGTCGGTATAGGCAAATAAGTTGGTATCGTGATACGGGCTTCCCGGACGATCATAGAGATGCGGCGCGTCAATCAGGTATATGCCAACCCCGTTGTAATGACCGAACAACAGCGTGATATGCCCGGCAAAGGTATCACGACGGGATACTACCTGCGCATCGGTCACGCCACGGCGAATATCGGGAAATGCAGGCAACAGTACGCGAGCGTCAACGCCGTCTGCGATTTGTGCTGCGGGTAATGCCCCAATAACATCAGCCAGACCGCCGGTTTTAAGCAGCGGGAACATCTCTGAACATACATGTAAAACCTGCATTATCGCTCCTGTTTATGCCCTAACTTCCGTAGCATTTCGCGCGTTACCAGCACGATGCCTTCTTCTGAACGATAGAAACGACGTGCATCTTCCTCTGCGTTTTCACCAATCACCATGCCTTCCGGAATAACACAAGCACGATCGATGACGCAGCGGCGCAGACGGCACGAGCGACCTACCCATACTTCCGGTAACAATACGGCGGAATCAATGTTGCAGAATGAATTCACGCGAACGCGCGAGAACAGAACGGACTGCACCACCACCGAACCGGAGATCACACAACCGCCGGATACCAGTGAGTTAAGGGTCATCCCGTGGCTACCGGAGCGATCCTGCACGAATTTCGCTGGCGGTAATGATTCATTGTAGGTGCGAATTGGCCAATTGCGATCGTACATATCCAGTTCCGGCACCACAGAGGCCAGATCGAGGTTCGCTTTCCAGTAAGCTTCCAGCGTACCCACATCGCGCCAGTACGGCTCGGCATCCGGATCGGATTGTACGCAAGAGAGCGGGAACGGGTGCGCATAGGCCAGACCGGCTTCGGTGATCTTGGGAATCAAATCTTTGCCAAAGTCGTGGCTGGAGTTCTCATCGCGATCGTCTTCTTCCAGCAGTTCATACAGATAGTCGGCGTCAAAGACGTAGATACCCATACTCGCCAGAGATTTGCTCGGATCGTTCGGCATTGACGGCGGGTTAGCAGGTTTTTCAACGAATTCGATAATTTTATCGTTCTCATCAACCGCCATAACGCCAAATGCGGAGGCTTCTTCAATCGGTACTGGCATACAAGCAACGGTGCAACGTGCGCCTTTTTCGACGTGATCGATAAGCATACGCGAGTAGTCTTGCTTGTAGATATGGTCGCCCGCCAGGATCACCACGTATTCCGCTTTATAACGGCGGATAATATCGAGGTTTTGGGTGACCGCATCTGCGGTGCCGCGATACCAGTTTTCCCCTTTCATTCTCTGCTGCGCTGGCAGCAGATCGACAAACTCGTTCATTTCTTCATTAAAGAATGACCAGCCGCGCTGAATGTGCTGCACCAGAGTGTGGGACTGGTACTGGGTGATCACGCCCATACGACGGATCCCGGAGTTGATGCAGTTAGACAGCGCAAAGTCGATAATGCGGAACTTACCGCCGAAGTGTACGGCCGGTTTTGCTCGCTTATTGGTTAAATCCTTCAGGCGGGTACCACGTCCTCCCGCCAGTATCAGGGCAACAGATTTCAATGGCAGCTGGCGCGCCAACATTAAGTGATCGTTCTTCTCTAAACTAACCATGACTAACTCCTTTTTTATCATCTCTGGAACACACACAATCCGTGTGCAGGTCCCTGCCAGACAGCCGTAATCACTGGGTTATCCTCTCCAGCGAATGGGGGAATGGCGTGCCACTCCCCAGCAGGTAAAACAATCTCTGTTACCTCAAGCGTGGCGTTAATTGCGATCAAAAAGCGATCCGAGAGCAGAATTTGCAGCTGTTTCGGCCCGTTTTGCCACTCATCCGTGCTTAAAGGTTGAGCATATCGATTTAGCCAACGGACATTGCCGTCGCCTTCTTCCCACCAGCGATTCTCCACCAAAGCGGGAATACGCTTGCGCAGATGGATTAACGCGGCGGTAAATGCGGTTAAACCACTGCTTGCCTGCGACCAGTCCAACCAGGTTAATTGGTTATCCTGACAGTAGGCATTGTTATTGCCATGCTGGCTGTGACCATGTTCGTCACCGGCCAGTAACATCGGCGTGCCCTGGGAGAGCAACAACGTTGTTAACAGGGCATGAATGCTGTCGCGCCGCCGTTCAACCAGATCAAGAGTACCGCCTAACCCTTCTTTACCATGATTGTTACTGTAATTGTTGTTGGTCCCGTCGCGATTTTCTTCTCCGTTTGCTTCATTGTGTTTATGGTTGAAACAAACGCAGTCGCGAAGCGTAAAACCGTCATGCGCGGTGACGAGATTAATCGCGGCACTCGGCAGACGACCATTACGTTTAAAAACATCGCTGGAGGCAGCAAAACGCCCGGCAAACGCCCCCAGAGGCAAATCATAATGTAGCCAGAAACGACGGGCAGCATCGCGGAAATGATCGTTCCACTCGGCAAACAGCGGCGGGAAATTTCCCACCTGATAACCACCAGGAGCGATATCCCACGGTTCAGCAATTAACTTCACCTGCGAGAGCACCGGGCAGTTCTGGATAGCGGTAAACAACGGCGCATCCTGACGGAACTCTGGCGTACGGCCCATGACTGCCGCCAGATCAAAGCGGAAACCATCGACGTGGCAGGTTTCTACCCAATAACGCAGGCAGGCGCTGGCATAATCCACCACCGCCGGGTGACTCAAATTGAGCGTGTTGCCACAACCGGTCCAGTTGTGATAATCGCCGTCTTCTCTTATCCAATAATAGCTACGGTTGTCGATCCCACGCAGCGAGAATAACGGGCCGTCGAGGTCCAGTTCCGCACTATGGTTGAGCACGATATCAAGAATGACTTCGATACCCGCTTTATGCAGTGCTTTGATTGCATCGCGAAACTCATGCAGCGCCGTTTCTGGCGAGCAGGCATACGCCGGATGCAGCGCAAACATCGCCACCGGGTTGTAACCCCAGTAGTTACTTAGCCCCATGCGTTGCAGACGTGGTTCACTGGCAAACTGCGCCACTGGCAGCAGTTCCAGCGCGGTAATGCCCAATTGTTTCAAATAGTTGATCATCACCGGATGCCCGAGGGCTTTATAAGTGCCACGGATCTCGACCGGGATCTCCGGGTGCAGGTACGTTAATCCTTTAACATGGGCTTCATAAATGATGGTGCTGCCCCACGGCGTGCGCGGCGGGGCATCATCTTCCCAGTCATAGTGATCAACCACCACTACGCATTTCGGCGCAATGGCGGCGTTGTCGCGATAGTCAGGTTCATTATGACCGGCGTGCAGCAGCGGGTTATCTTTAAACTCCCCGTCAATTTGCCGCGCGCAAGGATCAATCAACAACTTCGCCGGGTTAAAGCGATGCCCCTCGGCGGGTTGCCAGGGGCCATGAACGCGATAACCATAACGCAAACCCGGGCGCGCATCCGGCAGATAACCGTGCCAAATGTCGCCACTGTGCCCTGGCAAGTCATAGCGATGTTCCTGGCCATTGGCGTCAAAGACACACAGCTCTACCCGCTCGGCATGAGCGGAGAAAAGTGTGAAGTTGACGCCCTGACCGTCGTAATGCGCGCCGAGGGGAGCGGGTTTGCCAATGGCGAGTTGTGTCATTCTGCCTCCCGAACCAGCCAGATAGTGGCCAGCGGTGGTAGCGTCAGGCTTAGTGAATGCTGACGACCGTGGCTGGCAATCTCATCGCTGTGTACCGTGCCGCCATTGCCTGCATTACTGCCGTGATAGTGCATGGAATCGGTATTGAGGATCTCACGCCATTTGCCTGGCTGATTAATGCCGAAGCGATAATCATGACGCGGCACCGGCGTAAAGTTACTGGCAACAATGATTTCGTTACCCTCTTTATCGCGACGCACAAAGATCAGCACCGAGCGTTCTTTGTCATCCACCACCAGCCATTCAAAGCCGTACGGGTCAAAATCCAGTTCATGCATCGCTTTATGGTGGCGGTAGGTGAGGTTCAGATCGCGCACCAGACGCTGGACACCGTGGTGCCAGTTATCGCCGCCTTCCAACAGATGCCAGTCGAGGCTGGCGTCATGGTTCCACTCGCGGCCCTGGGCAAATTCGTTCCCCATGAACAGCAGTTTCTTGCCCGGAAATGCCCACATCCAGCCATAGTAAGCGCGCAGGTTAGCGAATTTCTGCCATGCGTCGCCCGGCATGCGGTCGAGAATCGATTTTTTACCGTGGACCACTTCATCATGCGACAACGGTAGGACGAAGTTTTCAGTGTAGTTGTAGAGCATCCCGAAGGTCAGTTTATCGTGATGATACTGACGATAAATCGGGTCGAGCTTCATGTAGTCCAGGGTGTCATGCATCCAGCCGAGGTTCCACTTGTACCAGAAGCCCAGACCGCCCATATCCTGCGGACGAGAAACGCCAGGGAAATCGGTAGACTCCTCAGCCATTGTCACCGCACCGGAAACCTGCTCACCAAGAATACGGTTGGTATTACGCAAGAATTCAATCGCTTCAAGATTCTCGCGCCCGCCAAATTCGTTCGGGATCCACTCCCCCTCTTTACGGCTGTAGTCACGATAAATCATCGACGCCACCGCATCGACGCGCAGCGCATCAATACCAAAACGTTCAATCCAGTAAAGCGCGTTACCGACGAGGAAGTTACTGACTTCACGGCGACCATAGTTGTAAATCAGCGTGTTCCAGTCCTGATGATAGCCTTCGCGCGGATCGCTGTGTTCATACAAGTTCGTACCATCAAATTCGGCAAGCGCAAAGTCATCAGTCGGGAAGTGGCCTGGCACCCAGTCGAGAATCACGTTCAGACCAGCTGCGTGTGCAGCATCAATGAAATAACGGAAGTCGTCGCGAGTACCAAAACGGCGGGTTGGTGCATACAGGCCGGTTGGCTGATAACCCCAACTGCCATCGAAGGGATGCTCGTTAATGGGCAGTAGTTCGAGGTGGGTAAAGCCCATCCATTTAGCATAAGGCACCAGTTGATCGGCCAGCTCGCGGTAGCTCAACCAGAAATTGTTGTCGGTGTGGCGACGCCAGGAGCCCAGGTGAACTTCATAAATAGAGATTGGCGCATCAAACTGATTCGCTTTTTTGCGCTCTTCAGTCTGTACAACCTTTTCCGGCAGCCCGCAAATAAGAGACGCGGTTTCCGGGCGCATTTGCGCTTCGAAGGCATAAGGGTCGGACTTCAGACGCAAGTTGCCATTGGCATCAATCATCTCGTATTTATAGAGCTGACCGTTATGCGCCCCAGGGATAAACAGTTCCCAGATGCCGCTCTCTTTACGCAGGCGCATCGGGTGACGGCGACCGTCCCAGTAGTTGAATTGCCCAACCACCGAGACCCGACGGGCGTTTGGAGCCCAGACAGAGAAACGCGTACCTGTGACGCCATCCATAGTATCTGCATGCGCGCCTAAAGTTTCATACGGGCGCAGGTGAGTACCTTCAGATAATAGCCAGGCATCCATTTCCTGGATTAGCGGACCAAAACGGTAAGGATCATCAATCAGGTTTTGCTGACCATGCCAGACAACAGCCAACTGATAGCGGAAAAAATTCTTACGTCGCGGAATGATGCCGCTAAAGAATCCCCGTGAGTCGAGACACTCCAGTTTTGCGAGTTTGCGCCCGGTTTTCGGTTCAATCACCCAGACATCGGTAGCGTCGGGTAAAAGGGCACGGACTTCCAGTCCCGCGGTGGTTTTATGCATTCCCAGTACGGAAAAAGGATCCGCAAAATGGCCTGCAATTAGCGCGTTAATCACGTCTCTATCGATACGATCGGACATGCTTGTCTTCCTGTTTTATTGTGTCACCCCATCCAATTGGATTTTTGACTTCTGGTTGTGACATTTTTTTGACCTGAACGGCGCAGCACTCTGTGCATCCTCTCTGCGTCGTCCTCACTTCAGGTAAGGCTGTGAATACTCATGTATTCAGCCACCCTTAAAGAATAGCCAATGCTCTATTTAACTCCCGGTAAATCATGAAACATCTGCGCTTACTCCTGTATTACGCACTAACAGGGGCGGCATCGCGCCCCAGATTTAATGAATAAAGATTACGCCAGTTGACGAAGCATCCGACGCAGCGGCTCCGCGGCCCCCCACAGCAGCTGGTCGCCCACGGTAAAGGCTGACAGGAACTCTGGTCCCATATTCAGCTTACGCAGGCGGCCTACCGGCGTGGTCAGCGTGCCGGTAACGGCAGCTGGGGTTAGCTCACGCATAGTGATTTCCCGATCGTTCGGAACGACTTTCGCCCACGGATTGTGTGCAGCCAGCAGTTCTTCCACGGTCGGAATAGACACATCTTTTTTCAATTTAATAGTGAATGCCTGGCTGTGGCAGCGCAATGCCCCGACACGCACACATAAACCATCTACCGGAATTACGGAAGATGTGTTGAGGATCTTGTTGGTTTCCGCCTGCCCTTTCCACTCTTCGCGGCTCTGACCGTTATCGAGCTGTTTGTCGATCCACGGAATCAGGCTACCCGCCAGCGGCACGCCAAAGTTATCCACCGGCAGCTCACCGCTACGGGTTAAGGTTGTGACTTTGCGTTCGATATCGAGAATAGCAGAGGACGGGGTCGCGAGTTCATCTGCTACATGGCCATACAGATGGCCCATCTGGGTTAATAACTCACGCATATGTCGCGCACCACCGCCGGAAGCGGCCTGGTAGGTTGCAACGGACACCCAATCAACAAGATCATTGGCGAATAAACCACCCAACGACATCAACATCAGGCTTACGGTACAGTTACCGCCAACAAAAGTCCTGATGCCATTATTTAATCCGTCGGTAATGACGTCCTGATTGACGGGGTCAAGAATGATGATGGCGTCATCTTTCATGCGCAGAGACGATGCTGCGTCAATCCAGTAACCCTGCCATCCGCTTTCACGAAGCTTTGGATAGATTTCGTTGGTATAATCGCCGCCCTGACAGGTCACAATGATATCGAGGGCCTTTAGCGCCTCCAGATCAAAGGCATCCTGAAGTGTGCCAGTGGTTCCGCCAAAAGACGGCGCAGCCTGACCAAGCTGAGAAGTAGAAAAAAAGACAGGGCGAATGGCGTCGAAGTCGCGCTCTTCAACCATGCGTTGCATGAGAACGGAGCCGACCATACCGCGCCAGCCGATAAAACCAACATTTTTCATAAGCGTTTTTTCCTGCAAAGATGTGTGCTGTATAAATGTGCCGGTCTCCTCTTGGCACATCTTTCACCATACAAAAAGCAGCCAAAGTCGCAAGTGAAATTAATCAATGATAGCGAAGCCATCAGTAATGCGACTTATCCTGCTTTGTTAGCACGCAGAAAGTCCGCGGCAATTATCAGGGAATTTGAGTTATGAATGAAATCATTTCTGCAGCAGTTTTATTGATCCTGATTATGGATCCGCTCGGAAACCTACCTATTTTCATGTCCGTACTGAAACATACTGAACCGAAAAGACGGCGGGCAATCATGGTGCGAGAGTTGCTTATTGCTCTCCTGGTGATGCTGGTGTTCCTGTTTGCGGGTGAGAAAATTCTGGCATTTCTCAGCCTACGAGCAGAAACCGTCTCCATTTCTGGCGGCATCATTCTGTTTCTAATTGCCATTAAGATGATTTTCCCCAGCGCTTCAGGAAATAGCAGCGGGCTTCCGGCAGGTGAAGAGCCATTTATCGTGCCGCTGGCAATTCCGCTGGTCGCCGGGCCAACTATTCTCGCCACGCTGATGTTGTTGTCTCATCAGTACCCGAATCAGATGGGACATCTGGTGATTGCTCTGCTGCTGGCCTGGGGCGGCACCTTTGTCATCCTGCTACAGTCTTCGCTATTTTTACGTCTGCTGGGCGAGAAAGGGGTGAACGCACTTGAACGCCTGATGGGATTGATTCTGGTGATGATGGCAACCCAGATGTTCCTCGACGGCATTCGAATGTGGATGAAGGGGTAAGGTTCAAACAGGTGCTGCACACAACCAGACGCGGCACCTGTTTTATTACCTGAACTGATAATGACCTTCGCCCAATCGGATAACCCTTCCCTCTTCTTCTGCGCGGTTCAGCCACACACTAATTTGTTCGATGGTTAAACCAGTACAAGACGCCAGCCTTTCAATACTTATCGATTCCTTTGCAAGGATCGCCAGTTCCGCCACAAAGAGTTGATAAAAATCGACAGGCGTATACGCGGGCATTACTGCGTAATTTGCGTCATCTTCATGCAGCGAAAACAGTTCTGGTTGAGCGTTACGGAGTGCTCTGTCATACATCAGCCCAGGAACGTCTGGCAGTCTGATCGTCACATTCTCAGCCTGTTCAGCACTCCATGACGCCCCATTTTCTACTAATCGTGAATTGGCTGATTGCATATCCTGATTTGGTTTAACCTGCACAGGCAGCCACTGATGTTTTAATGCCTCCATCGCCCCGGTTATCGTTCCACCGGTCATTCCCGCACGTACAACCATTGCGCTTTCAGCAAGGCAATAAATATATTTATTTCGCGCCATCGCATTGCCGACGGTGAAACGTACCTCTGGGTAAAACGGCGAAATCAACACCAGGTTGCCTGCTATAAGCCCTTCACGCCATTTCACTAACGTACTCGTTTTTAACAAGCTATCAGCTAATACGCCAACGGCAGTTCCCCCGGCCTCCAGTACCGACGCCATTGCACATTCATCAATACCTCGCGCACCACCAGAGATAACGCAAATCCCCTGTTGGGCCAGTTTCGCGGCCAGTTGTTGGGTATAGCGCAAATCGTCAGTCGGAGCATCTCGCGAGCCAACAATCGCCATACCTTCCGCTTGCAGTAATGCTTTATTCCCGCAGCCAAATAAAACGGGAGGTGCATCCGTTCGCAATCGGTTTTTCAAGCGAACGGGATAATCAGCATCTCCGCGGGTTAAGATCCATAAACCGGCGCGTTGCCACTTATCTACCGCCAACGCCAGACTATGACCACGCGCCAGCAAGCCAAGAATACGCTCCTGAGAAATACGCGGATCGCTCCAGCCTGTAAGTTTCTCTTGCGGTTGCGGCACCAGAAGCTCGGCGGGACTGATACGTTGGTGCTTCAGCCATAATGCAAACTTCCCCCATTCACTATTACTAAGAGGTTTATACTCACTCGCCGCCGCGCGAGAAAAATCGCTGGTTAGCAGGAGAGTTGCTTGTGCATTGGCTGAAAGATTCATCAATTTTTTACCGAGGTAGAAGCAAGGGCAAGAGGATAAACCGTCGGGCAACCTGCCTGGCGTAACAGTGCTGTCAGAACTGTCAGCGTCCATGCAGAATCCACGATATCGTCAACCAGCAACGCCGGACCAGGCATCAAAGGAGGGGTAATCACAAACGCCCCGTCGAGATTTTGACACTGGTGGAAACGGTTTTGCTGCATTTTCTGCGGTGGATTGTCCACGACTTTTTCAATGGCATCAATAATAGGTAAGCCAAGTTTCGCCGCCAGTCGCCGGGCAAAATCAGGAACCAGGTCGAGGTGCTTTAATGAAGGAACGCAGCATACCCAGGTTGGTTCAGGATGCGGATTCCAGCGTTGGCGAACCATTTCCGCACATGCCTCCACCAGTTCATCACTGAATCGCCCCGTTTTTTTCTCCTGTGCTACCTGCTTTCCCCACCCGGAATCTCCCCAACGAGAAAGGATTCGCCCCGTAGATCCTTGTAAAATCGCAGGCAAGTTCCCTTTAAATCCGTATTGCGTAAAAGCCCCAGCTGCCACCTGTTTATTGAGATTTAATGACAGGTCAGCGTGTTTAATAAATAAGTTTGCCGCATGGAGTAAGCCGCTATCAATGTCGGGCGACAACAACGGATGCTGAAGACAACTGCTACATTTACCACAATGTTCGGCACCTGGCTCATCGAGTGCGCGGCGCAGAAATTGCATTTTGCACTCCTTGGTCGTGATATAGCTTTCAACGTCTGCCAGCTCACTTTTTCTCTGATTCATCAAATGGTTAATTCGTTCATGGTCAGGAGAAAAACTGACAATTGTTCTGCGCCATAATTTCTCGGTATACACCACAGGCGATGGATTTTCAGCTACCAATAATTTCAGTGCTTTTTCTATTTGCCCATAACGGAGATTCGTCCGTTGTTCAATGCCTCGTAAGGTAAGACCGTCATTCACGCTAAGTACGTTGAGTATTTCATGAATTTGCGCCTCCGCAGGAAAGGCGCTTTCACGGAAGAATTTATGAATAGCACGGTCTTCACTGCCGCAAAGCAGTATGCCAACAGCAGAATCGATACCGCGACCGGCACGCCCCACCTGTTGGTAGTAACCAACTATCGAACCTGGCATCTGGTAATGAATAACAAACCCCAAATCCGGTTTGTCAAAGCCCATTCCCAGCGCCGTTGTCGCAACCAGCACTTTAATTTTATTTGCCAGCAACGCCTGCTCCAGATATTCCCTGGCAGTATTAGAATCTTCCGCGCCTTCACAAGTCACGCCGCTGTAGTAAGCAAATGCACTGATACCATTTTTCCTTAACCACTCGGCGACAAGTTCGGCATCGCGAGTAGTCAGGGTATAAACAATTCCCGATTTGGAAAACTGAGGGAAAACTGAGGGATAACCGTTGCTAACCATGCCAGACGGGATGACTGTTCACCTAAGACTAAGGCATCAAGCGCCAAACTTTCGCGAGCCAGCGTTCCACGCTGAATCACAATGTCACCCAATTGCTGACGGATATCCTCAACGACACGGTTATTCGCTGTCGCGGTTGTACCCAGAACAGGGGTATTCGCAGGTAGTTGGCGCAAAATATCTAATATACGTCGGTAATCCGGGCGAAAATCGTGGCCCCAATCAGAGATGCAGTGCGCCTCGTCGACCACAAGCAAGCCAATATGATCGGCTATAGGATATAAAACCGTTTCGATAAAGTCCTGGTTTGCCAAACGTTCCGGGGAAACCAGCAAGCAATCGACCTCACCTTGCAGCAACTTATCGCTAATGCGCTGCCATTCTTCTCTGTTTGTAGAATTCAACGTTTCAGCCGTAATACCTAACCGTTCAGCGGCGGCAACCTGGTTACGCATCAGGGCAAGCAAAGGAGAGATGATAATTGTCGGGCCAGCGCCGCGATCGCGGAAGATTTTACTGGCGATGAAGTACACAGCACTTTTCCCCCAGCCAGTGCGTTGGACAACCAGCAGTTTTCGCCGTTGGTTCACCACCGCGTCTATGGCTTCCCATTGCCCTTCCCTGAAAGTAGCGGTGGTATTTCCTAACATCCGCTGTAAAAGCAATTCAGCTGCGTGCTTTTCCATCTTTATCTCCTGCGATCTTTAGGCAGTGATTAGAACGGATTATTTGCAGGTAAATTTGCGAGAGAGATCAAAAAGATGAAGAGAGGAGAAAAGAGAAATGAATTACTGCGAGCAAGCTCGCAGTAATTTGTCGCAGTAATTAACTCAACAGCTGGAACGCAATCATCCCAACGATGGCACCGACAGTGCCGAGGATGGTTTCCATCATGGTCCAGGTTTTCAGCGTTTCGGCTTCGGTCGCGCCGGTAAATTTACCGAACAACCAGAAACCAGCGTCGTTAACGTGGCTGACAACAATCGAACCACCGGCGATACAAATCGACAGCGCCGCCATTTGCGCACCGGAGTAGTTCAGTTGTTCAATAACCGGCATCACCAGTCCCACCGCCGTTAAACAGGCAACGGTTGCAGAACCCTGAATGATGCGCACTGCAGCGGCCAGCACGAAGCAGGTGATGGCAATCGGCAGGCCCATGCCGGTTAACGCTTCGCCCAGTGCCGGACCTACGCCAGAGTCAACCAGCACCTGTTTGAACACGCCGCCCGCACCAATCACCAGCAGAATGATCCCCGCCGGTTGCAGCGCGTGACCGCAAATATCCATCACTTTGTCTTTTGGCATGCCCTGACGCATTGCCAGGCCATAAATCGCTACCAGACAAGCAACCAGAATCGCGGTAAACGGATGACCAATAAACTCGAACCATTCGTAAGCGGTAGAGCCTTCCGGCACAAAACGCGCGGCAATGGTTTTCAGCCCCACCAGCACCAGCGGCAGCAGGATCAGCGACAGGCTGAATCCGAAGGACGGCATTTTGCCTTCGCCGAGATGCGGCTCGCTGATGTCGTCAGGAATATGCAGCTCAACGTAACGGCTGATGAAGTTACCCCACAGCGGCCCGGCAATAATCATTCCCGGAATTGCCGCACACAGGCCAATCAGGATCATCCAGCCAAAATCGGCGTTCATCTGCGATGCCAGCAGCATTGGCGCTGGCCCAGGCACCAGGAACGCCGCCGCGGCCGCCACGCCTGCGAATAATGGGATTACCAGCTTCACCAGGTTCGTACCGGTGTGGCGCGCCATTGAGAAAGCAACGCTAATCAGCAGAACAATCGCCACTTCAAAGAACAGCGGTAGCGCACAGACCAGCCCCGCAAGGCCGATGGCATAATGCGCGCGGCTGTGACCGAAGGATTTGAGCATTTTGACGGCAATCTGATCGACTGCGCCGGTTTCATGTAAGATCTTGCCAAACATAGCTCCCAGGGCGACAACCACCGCCAGGAAGCCGAGGGTGCCTCCCATCCCTTTTTCCATCGTCGCTGCGATTTTATCGAGCGGCATACCGGAAAAAAGGCCAGCCCCCATGGACACCACCATTAAAGCCAGGAAAGCGTGCATACGCGCCTTCATGACTAAAAACAGCAGCAGTAAAACAGACCCTACTGCTGTTAAAACAAGCGTTAATGTAGTCACTACTTATTTGCCTTTTTTAATAACCTCAATGGTGCTTGCCACAACACCTTCCAGCGGTTGATCGATATCCACCACCAGTACATCGGTTTCGTCCGCACCCGGCTCCTGCAGCGTTTCAAACTGCGTCACCAACATTTGGGTTTTAAAGAAATGGCCTTTGCGCGCTTTCAGGCGGCTTTCAATCACATCAAAATCGCCTTTCAGGTAGATGAAAGAGAGATTCGGATTACCTTCACGCAGCAAGTCGCGATAGTGTTTTTTCAATGCAGAACAGACGATCAGTGACACTTTATTAGTGCGCTGCATAGCAAACGCGGCGTCGTTCAGCGCCTGCAACCACGGTTTGCGATCGTCGTCATTCAGCGGTTCGCCAGACGCCATTTTTTCGATATTGCGCCGTGGATGGAGGAAATCGCCATCAAGAAACGCGGCATGAAGTTGATGCGCCACTTCACTGGCGACCGCAGATTTGCCGCTGCCCGATACGCCCATCAAGACGTAAATGTGGTGATCATGGTTAGTCGTGCTCAAAGTGGTGCCCCCACAATACAAGAATTAAAAAATGTTACGGGTAACTGTTATCGGTAACATTCTCCGGCCGGACAATATCAGAAGCAATATCCATCCGTGCCTTAAGTGTATAAGTGTGAGCTACTTCAAATTTGTGGGCTTAAATAGATCCGCCCGGTGACAAGGTGAAACCTAAATCTAACATTTTCGGTGTCACAGATTCGCCACGAATACGCGCCAGAAGGCGTTCAGCGCCAATACTGCCCATCCGCTCACGCGGCGTCAGCACGCTCGCAAGTCGTGGCTCCATCACCTGACCAATGTCATGACCGTGGAAACCGGCAATCGCCATATCGTCAGGAACTTTTAACCCCAGACGCTGACATTCAAACGCCGCGCCGACCGCCAGATCATCATTAGTACAGAACACGCCATCCAGCTGCGGATATTCCCGCCGCGCCTGGCGAATCAGTTCAATACCGGAAGAGTAAGAAGAAGATTGCTCAACCATCACGCTATACGGCACCAGGCCTGCATCCAGCATCGCCTGTTCGTATCCCTTCTGTTTGATGATAGTACGTTCGTCGAGACGTGCGCCGAGATAGGCAATATGGCGATGCCCGCGAGCAATAATGGCGGTGGTCATCTGGCGTGCCGCTTCAAAGTTATCAAAACCGACGGCGATATCGAGGCACGGCGACTTGCTGTCCATCAGTTCCACCACGGGAATACCCGCCACTTCAATCATCTTTAAGGTGCGCGGCGTGTGCGTACGTTCAGTGAGGATCAGGCCGTCGATATTCCAGGAGAGCATGGATTCGAGGCGTTCTTGCTCCATTTCCGGTTTATAACCGTAGTGGGCCAGCATGGTCTGATAACCGTGCGCGTCGGTGACGCTTTCGATTCCGCGTAATACTTCCGCGAAAACCTGGTTGGTGAGAGAAGGTAACAGGACGCCAATCGCCCGGCTGGTGGCGTTAGAGAGGATATCGGGCGCACGATTGGGAATATAGCCCAGTTCATCAAGAGCCGCGGCAATCTTGCCGCGTAGAGCGACGGAAACCTGCTCCGGGTTGCGTAAAAAACGGCTGACCGTCATTTTGGTCACGCCTACACGGTCAGCCACATCCTGAAGTACGGGTCTTTTCTTTTTCATCGTCCTGAAGGTACAAAAGAGATAGATTCTCTTAGTTTAACACGGACGCATCAGAACCTTCCCGGGGAAAACAGTGCTTGTTTACAATTATTAGATATACACTAAATCAATTGCATCGCATTGTGCTAACGACGCGGCAAAACCCCGGAAGCGTACATCAGCACGCGACCGGAGCGAGCGAGGAAGCCTGCAAAAAGGCAGGCTTCAAAGATGCCGTTGAGTTTTAAACCGGCGGCAGATCGAACAGTAACACTTCGCTGTCGCTATCCGCATGGATGGAGATTGCCTGCTCATCCCAGATTGCCAGACCATCGCTGGTCGAGGCTTTCACGCCGTTAATGGTGACATTGCCTTTCACCACCTGGATCCAGACGCGGCGTTCAGCGGCAATCTGATGCACCGACTGCTCATCTTTCAGCAACGCCCAGCGGTACAGTTCCATATCCTGATGCACTTTCAATGAGCCATCTCGCGCATCCGGCGAGAGCACCAGCTGTTTGCCCTGTACGGCATCGAAGCGACGCTGTTCATAACGCGGCGTAATACCGTTTTCTTCAGGCATGATCCAGATCTGATACAGATGCAGACGCTCGGTGCTGCTTGGGTTGTACTCTGAGTGACGAATACCCGTACCAGCACTCATAATCTGGAACTCACCCGCCGGAACCTGCTCTTTATTGCCCATGCTGTCCTGGTGCTCAACAGTACCTTCCAGCACGTAGGTCAAAATTTCCATATCTTTATGCGGGTGAGTGCCGAAGCCCTGCCCTGCTTCAATCACGTCGTCGTTAATCACGCGCAGCGCGGAGAAGCCCATAAAGTTCGGATCGTAATAGTTGGCAAAAGAGAAAGTATGCCAGGAGTCCAGCCAGCCATGATTTGCATGACCACGTTCATTTGCTTTGCGTAAGTAGATCATTTGTATTCGCCCCCTGAATGATTTCGATGGGCTTAGTGTGGACCCGATCTGCCTGGGATGATAGAGGGTGAAAATTGCCCCCTCTGTTCAAAAAAATTGAACTATTAGAGGGGCCATCAAACTTACTTCGCGAGAGTCACTGTGGAGGGAGAGGCTTGCTCGAATCCGCGTTCAAGGATTTCCAGATTGGTAAGAACTTCAGATTCCTTGACGTAATTTGGCGCACCGTGGGTGATGGTTTGATACAACGCATCATAAACGCGCCCGTAATCGCCCATCTCCGGCTTCATCTCTTCTCTGACCGTCACGCCCTCGTCATTGACATACTCCAGCACACCGACCGAATCATCCGCTGCGAATCCCGGTTCGCCCGGCATAATATTAGCCTTCAGGCTGGTTTCCTGCTGGTCGATACCGTATTTAATAAACGAACCTTTCTTACCGTGAACGATAAATTTCGGATAATCGATTTTCACCAGATGGCTGGTTTTGACGATGGCTTTTAGATCGCCATAAAACAGTTGCGCTTCGAAAGTATCGTCAGGATTGGCTTTAATGCGCAGGCTGCGGATGTCATAAGCGACGTGATCCGGGCGACCGAACAGAGAAATAATCTGGTCCATCGTATGCACACCAAGGCCATAGAACGCGCCATCCTGCGGCAGCCCAGGTTTGGTTTCTGCCACCGGGCGGTAATAGTCAAAATGGCTTTCCACTTCGACAATCTCTCCCAGCTTGCCGCTTTCAATCGCTTTTTTCGCCGTCAGGAAGCAGGAATCAAAGCGACGATTCTGATATGGCGTGACGGTCAGCCCTTTGCTTTTCGCCAGTGCAAACAGCTCTTTCGCCTGCGCAAGTGTCGGAGTGAACGGTTTTTCGACCAGCACATTTTTCCCGGCTTCCAGCGCGCGCTTCGCGTACTCGAAGTGGCTGTCCGCATGGGTGCAGACAACAACCAGCTTAACATCGGGATCGTTTAGCACTTCGTTGAGATCGCTGGTGAAATGGATATGAGAGTAAATGGGAGCTTGTTCTTCCGGCTTTGCATGGCGGCGAAAAATATGCGCGACATGCCAGCTATCCTTGCGGTTAAGTACATACGGCAGATGGTAACGGGTGGTGCTTTTGCCGAAGCCAATAAAGGCGCAGTTGATGACCATGATTTCGTCCTTTTTAAGGTGGTTATTTACACCTTAGCGCAAAGCGGACGTGGTTCCTACTGGAGTGCGCATAACGAACACAAGCACTTCCCGAGGATAAATTGAGAACGAAAGATCAAAAAAAAAGCCAGCACCCGGCTGGCTAAGTAATACTGGAAGCAATGTGAGCAATGTCGTGCTTTCAGGTTCTCCGCGAGGGTCTTCCTGATCGCGAGACAATAATAATCATTCTCATTCGCACTTGTCCAACACTTTTTGCAAAAAAATGCATTTGACTCGCATTCGAAAGTCAATGATGTTGAAAGGGACTTTTACCCCAAAGAGGACAAAGGAATGAGTGAGATAGTGATACGCCATGCTGAAACGCGCGATTACGAGGCCATCAGGCAGATTCACGCCCAGCCGGAGGTGTATTGCAACACACTACAACTACCTCATCCTTCGGAAGGCTGGTGGCCAGAAAGATTGAAAGATCGCCAGGGTTTTAAACAACTGGTTGCCTGCATTGATGGCATCGTAGTGGGTCATCTTTTCATTGAGGCTTATCAAGGCCCACGCCGCAGTCATGTTGCAACTTTTGGTATCTGTGTTGACTCCCGCTGGCACAACCGCGGCATCGCCAGCGCCCTGATCCGCGAATTGATTGAAATGTGCGACAACTGGTTACGGATAGATCGTATTGAGTTGACGGTGTTTGCGGATAACGCCCCGGCAATCACAGTCTATAAAAAATTCGGATTTCACATAGAAGGCACCGGCAAAAATTACGCTTTTCGTAATGGTGAATATGTCGATGCGTATTATATGGCGCGGGTGAAATAGAGAATTTGCAATCTAAGTTTGTCATTTAAGCCCTCACCTACCGGGAGAGGGCTTAAGATATTAATACCCCGCCGTTAAATCATCCACCGAGCGCGGGTCGGATGCGCCGTACAACTCACCGTCCGACCCAACCATAATGCTTTGTGTACTGCCCATCGCCTCTTTCAGCGCCACTTTCTGACCTTTTGCTTCCAGCAGCTTGAGCGTATCCGGGCTAAACCCTTTTTCGACACGCAGCTCGTCCGGCAACCACTGATGGTGGAAACGCGGCGCATTGGTCGCTTCGGCGACATTCATACCATAATCGATGCTATTCACCACCATTTGAAGCACGGTGGTAATGATCCGGCTCCCGCCAGGGCTACCGGTGACCAGCCAGGTTTTACCGTCTTTCACCACAATGGTGGGTGACATCGATGACAGCGGGCGTTTGTTCGGCCCGACGGCGTTGGCATCACCGCCCACCAGCCCATAAATGTTCGGTACGCCCGGTTTGGCGGAGAAATCATCCATCTGGTTATTAAGCAGAATACCGCTCTCGCCCGCGACAATGCCCGTACCGAAGGTGGTGTTCAGCGTATAGGTCACCGCCACCGCGTTACCATCTTTATCCACCACTGAGTAATGGGTAGTTTGATTACTCTCATAAGGCGCAAGCTTACCAGGGCGAATCTCGCTGGACGGTTTCGCTTTATTGATATCGATTTGCTCGGCAATAGATTTGGCATAGGCTTTATTGGTCAGCGCCTGCCACGGGACTTTGACAAAATCCGGGTCGCCAAGATATTCCGAGCGGTCAGCGTAGGCATATTTCTCCGCTTCTGCCATGATCTGCATCGCGTCGGCGCTGCCAAAACCGTATTTCTTCATATCGAAGTTTTCCAGAATATTGAGGATTTGTACGATATGGATCCCGCCGGAGGATGGCGGTGGCATGGAGTAAACCTGATACCCGCGATAATCGCCGCTTATCGGTGTGCGTTCGACTGCTTTATACGCCGCTAAATCTTCTTTAGTGATCAGGCCACCGTTTTTCTGCATCTCCTGGGCAATCTGTTCCGCTATCGTGCCTTTGTAGAATTCGTCCGGGCCGTTTTCGGCAATCATCTCCAGGTTCTTTGCCAGGTTCGCCTGCACCAGCTTGTCGCCCTTTTTCAGCGGCTCGCCCTCTTTCCAGAAGATAGCCTTGCTGTTTTCGTGATTCGGCAGCACTTCGCTCCCGTAGGTTTTGAGATCGTCAGCCAGCGCGTCGTTAACGATAAAACCATCGCGTGCCAGTTTAAACGCTGGCTGCACCACTTTGTTCAACGGCATTGTGCCGTATTTATCCAACGCCAGCGAGAAACCAGCGACCGTACCGGGCGTGCCGGAAGCCAGATGCGAAGTGAGTGATTTTTTGCTGTCCGGGTTGCCCTGGTCATCGAGAAACATATCGCGGGTCGCTTTGGCGGGTGCCATTTCGCGGAAATCGATAGCGGTGGTATTGCCATTTTTCGAGCGGATCAGCATAAAACCACCACCGCCCAGATTCCCTGCCTGCGGATGCGTTACCGCCAGCGCGTAGCCCACAGCCACGGCGGCATCAACGGCATTCCCGCCCTCCTTGAGGATATCCACCCCCACCTGAGTGGCAGTAGCATCTACAGATGCCACCATCCCCTGTTTCGCGCGTACCGGATGAAAGACATCTTCCTCCACGCCGTAAGAAACAGGAGACGGCGCAGGTGGCGCGGCTACCGTACTAAAACAACTTCCTGAGAGCAGAGCAGCAATGGCCACCCGGCGTAAAAACGTCGGTTTTATCATCGTTATTCTCCAGAGATTAAGGGGCAACCCCAGCTAAGCCTGGTATATAACTCTGAATTAATCCTGATGATTGCAGGAAAGGAGTAAACTTAAAGAATATCTTCAGAGGAGGATACGCGATGAAACGACTTCTGATTCTTACGGCACTCCTGCCGTTTTTCGGCTTTGCACAGCCCATTAATACTCTGAACAACCCTAACCAGCCGGGGTATCAGATCCCCAGTCAGCAGCGGATGCAAACCCAGATGCAGACTCAGCAAATCCAGCAAAAAGGGATGCTGAATCAGCAACTGAAAACGCAAACTCAGTTGCAACAACAGCATTTAGAAAACCAGATAAACAATAATTCTCAGCGGGTGTTGCAGTCACAGCCGGGGGAGCGAAATCCCGCCCGGCAGCAAATGCTGCCCAACACCAATGGCGGGATGTTAAACAGCAACCGTAATCCGGATAGTTCGTTGAATCAGCAGCATATGTTGCCGGAGAGGAGAAACGGCGACATGCTGAATCAGCCCGGCACGCCGCAGCCTGATATACCGTTGAAAACTATTGGGCCGTAAAGTTCGGACCAATCACATCAATCGCATCGGTACAGATGCAATCCACGCCCCAGCGCAGCAACTCTGCCGCGCGCTGGGGTTTATTGACGGTATAAACCAGAATCCGTAATCCGGCGTCTTTCAACTGCATCACTCGCGCTTTATCGAGTAACTTATGATTGAGATGAATAGAGACGCAGCCCAGCCGCGCGGTCAGTTCTCGCCAGTCGTCGCGCCACTCATCCAGCAACAAACCGCGCGGCAGTTCTGGTACTGCCTGTTGTGCGGCTTCTAAAGCATCAATCTCAAACGATGACAGTAGCGGCGGCGTCATACCGGCCCACAGCTCGCGTGCCGCCAGCGCCACCATTTTGCCCGTTAATGGCCCGGTGCCAGTGGTGGGTTTGATTTCGATATTCGCCATCATCCCATGTTCGCGACAGCGTTCCGCCACCTGCGAAAGCAACGGCAGCGGCTCACCTTTAAACGCTTTGCCGTACCAACTGCCTGCATCCACACGTAGTAAATCCTGCCAGTTCAGTTCACCCGCGACGCCCCAGCCGTTGCTGGTACGTTCAAGATTGTCGTCATGGAGCAGAAAGATCTCGCCATCTTTCGATAACTTCGCGTCAAATTCGATCATCTTATGACCGTATTTTGCCCCGACGTCGGTTGCCGCCAGGGTGTTTTCCGGGGCCAGCTTACCGCCGCCACGATGTGCGACGATGCGGGGATAAGGCCAGTTACTCATACTCGTTGTCCTGTTTCACCATCAAAAAGATGCAGCTGATTTTCCGCCAGATGCAGCCACAGCGTGCTGCCTGCCGTCGGGCGCTCCTGATGCGCCAGTCGCACCACCAGCTTCTGTTCGCCCCAGCGTCCGTGCGCCAGGTTATCTGCGCCGAGGATCTCCAGCGTGTCCATCACCAGCGGTACGCCGCCTTCTGCCTGCGAGCTTAGCGCAATATGTTCCGGGCGAATGCCGAGAGTCATTTTACGCCCGGCATACTGACGGTAGCCACCGTTTAGCGGTAGCACGATACCGCCGTCCAGTTCAAAATGCGTGCCTTCATTATTCACGCGGCCTGTCAGCAGATTCATCGCCGGACTGCCAATAAAACTCGCCACAAACAGGCTGGCGGGCTTTTCGTAGACTTCAACTGGCGTGCCAATCTGTTCGGCAACGCCGCCGTTCATCACCATTACTCGCTGGGCGAGCGTCATCGCCTCAACCTGATCGTGAGTAACGTAGAGTGATGTCGTTTTCAGGCGACGGTGCAGCTGTTGCAGTTCAAGACGCATCTGTACGCGCAGCTTGGCATCGAGGTTAGAGAGTGGCTCATCAAACAGGAACACCGCCGGATCGCGCACAATCGCGCGGCCCATCGCCACACGCTGACGCTGACCGCCGGAAAGCTCGCGCGGGCGGCGCTTAAGCAGACCGTCCAGTTCCAGAATGCGCGCCGCCTCTTTAACGCGCTCGGCAATTTGCTGCTTGCCCATGCCGCGAATTTTCAGCCCCCACGCCATGTTTTCTTCAACACTCATATGCGGATAAAGCGCGTAGTTCTGGAACACCATCGCAATCCCGCGATCTTTCGGCTCCATTTCGGTCACCCGCTGGTCGTTGATCCAGATATCGCCTTCCGTCACCCGCTCCAGCCCGGCAACCATGCGCAGCAGCGTCGATTTCCCGCAGCCTGACGGCCCGACCATCACGATAAATTCGCCATCCGCCACATCAAGGGTCAGCGGTTTAATCACCTGGGTTTTGCCATCCCAGCTTTTGGTTACTGCCTGTAATTTCAGTCCTGCCATCTTATTTCTCACTATCGACCAGGCCGCGCACGAAGGCACGCTGCATCACTAAAACAATCACTACTGGTGGGATCAGGGTTAACAACATCGCCGCCATCACTGAGTTCCATTCTGTGGTGCCTTCGCCAGTGGCGATCATCCCTTTGATCCCTGCCACGGTGGTGCCGAGATCCACGTCGGTAATAATCAACAACGGCCACAAATACTGGTTCCAGCCGTAAATAAAGGTGATCACAAACAACGCCGCCAGATTAGTTTTGGACAACGGAAAAACGATGTCGCAAAAGAAGCGCATTGGCGATGCGCCGTCGATCCGCGCGGCTTCCACCAGTTCATCCGGTAGGGTCATAAAGAACTGGCGGAAAAGAAACGTCGCGGTCGCCGAGGCCATCAGCGGCAGCGTTAAACCTGCGTAGCTGTCGAGCATCTTCAGGTTGGCGATGACTTCCACCGTCGGGAAGATACGTACTTCAACCGGCAACATCAGGGTGATAAAAATCATCCAGAAAAAGAGGTTACGCAGCGGAAAACGAAACCAGACAATGGCGAATGCCGAGAGCATCGAGACGGTAATTTTGCCGAGCGTAATGCTGAACGCCATCACGAAGCTGTTAAGCAACATCCGCCAGAACGGCGCACTATTTGTGCCTACCCCGTTTACCCAGATGTTGTGGATGTTTTCCAGCAGATGCGTGCCGGGGATGAGCGTCATCGGCGCGGCGTAGATGGCCTGTTTATCCAGCGTCGCCGCGACAAACGCCACGTACAGCGGGAATAGGATCACCGCGATCCCGAGGATCAGCATGGTATGGCTGAATATCGTCAGCCACGGACGGTTCTCAATCATTGGTAACGCACCTTGCTTTCAACATAGCGGAACTGCACCACCGTCAGCACGATGACGAGGAACATCAACACCACCGACTGTGCGGCAGACGAAGCCAGATCCAGTCCGGTAAAGCCTTCACGGTAGATCTTATAAATCAGCGTCGTGGTGGCCTGCACCGGCCCACCGGACGTGGCGGCGTCGATCACCGGGAAGGTGTCGAAGAAGGCATACACCAGGTTCACTACCAGCAGGAAGAAACTCACCGGAGCGATAAGCGGTAGCGCAATCTTAAAGAAGCGGCGAATCGGGCCTGCGCCATCAATGGCTGCGGCTTCAATCAACGAACGGGGAATGGATTGCAGCGCGGCATAGAAGAACAGAAAGTTGTAGCTGATTTGCTTCCACACCGAGGCAAACACCACCAGAAACATCGCCTGACCGCTGTTTTGCGCGTGGTTCCAGTCGTAGCCGAACTCGGCGAGAAAATGAGTGATCAGCCCGCGACCGGGGTTAAACAAAAATATCCACAATACGGCGGCAACGGCGGGAGCCACGGCATACGGCAGCAGCATCAAGGTTTGATAGAAACGACTGCCGCGCACGATGTACTCCACCAGCGCCGCAAAGAACAGCGATACCAGCAAACCGCTGACGGTGACAAAGGTGCTGAATTTTATCGTCGTCCAGAAGGAGTCGATATAGTAGCTGTCATGAAACAGCGCGACGAAGTTATCCAGGCCGACAAACTGGCTAGAGAAACCAAACGGATCGACGCTTTGTAGCGAGTACCACAACGCTTCGCCCGCAGGCCAGATAAAAAAGATAACGGTGATGATGAGCTGCGGCGCGACCAGCAAATAAGGCAACCAGCGCGAGCGGAACACCGGACGGGATGATGACATTACGGTTAATTCCTGAACTGTGCCGGATGCGCTTCGCTTATCCGGCCTACACGCGATGCCAGGTCAGATAAGCGAAACGCATCCGACATTACACTGATTAAGACTTCGTCGATTTCTCAAAGCGGCGCAGTAACTGGTTCCCACGCTCAACGGCGGTATCCAGTGCCTGCTGCGGTGTCTTCTTACCGGTCCACACGCTCTCCAGCTCTTCATCCACAATCACGCGGATCTGCGGCATGTTGCCCAGACGCAGCCCTTTGGTGAACGGCAATGGCGGCTTGTTCAGCATCTGACGCGTCGCGGTATCCGCCCCTGGGTTTTTCTCATAAAAGCCCTGCTCACGAGTCAAGTCATACGCCGCTTTGGTGATTGGCAGATAACCAGTTTTCTGATGCCACTCGGCAGCATTTTCTGGCTTAGCGAGGAAGTCGAGGAACTTCGCCACGCCGGTATAAGTTTCTTTATCTTTGCCCTGCATCACCCACAGGCTGGCCCCGCCGATAATGGCGTTTTGCGGTGCATCTTTCGCATCGGCGTCGTAAGGCATCATGCCTACGCCATAGTTGAATTTGGCGTACTCGCGAATATTAGCGAGAGAACCGGAAGAGGCGGTGGTCATCGCGCAATCACCGTTATAGAACTTCTCGGTGGATTCATCCTTACGCCCGACGTAGCTGAAATCGCCCTTCTTGTTCATCTCTTCGAGCATGGCGATGTGTTTCACCTGCTCCGGCTTGTTGAACTCCAGCACCGCATCCGTGCCGTCAAAGCCGTTGTTTTTGCTGGCAAACGGCAGACCGTTCCAGGCGCTAAAGTTTTCCAGTTGGATCCAGCCCTGCCAGCCGCTGGCGTAGCCGCACTTCATTCCGGAGGCTTTCAGTTTTGCAGAATAGTCCGCCAGATCCTGCCAGGTTTTCGGCGGCTGTTCCGGGTCTAATCCTGCTTTCTTGAAGGCGTCTTTGTTGTAATAGAGAACGGGGGTCGAGCTGTTGAATGGCTGGGAGAGTAAGTGGCCGGTTTTGCTGTCGGAGTAGTAACCGGAAACCGTCGGCACAAACTGCGACTCATCGAATTGAATCCCCGCCTCTTTAAACACGTCATATACCGGTTTAATGGCTTTCGACGCCATCATGGTGGCGGTGCCAACTTCATAAACCTGCAAAATAGCCGGAGCGTTGCCGGTACGAAATGCGGCAATCCCCGCGCTTAAATTCTGTTCGTAGTTGCCTTTATAGGTCGGTACAATTTTGTAATCCGGGTTTTCGGCGTTAAAACGTTGGGCCAGAGAATCCACCTCTTTACCCAGTTCCCCTTCCATAGAATGCCAGAACGGAATGGTCGTCACTGCCTGTGCATTCCCCATTAACGCCAGTCCGAGCGCCAGTGCTGAAGCTGTATAATGTAACGGTTTCATCGTTTATCTCTCTTGTTGTACCGAATGCGCGAATTCACGCGTTTTATGCTCGCGGGGTAACATGACATGCTCGAATTACAGAAAAATAACTTTTTTGTTACATTTGTAAGATAGTAAGGTGTCAGAAAGATGACAAGGCGGTGACGGTACGGGTGAGGGAAAATGGGAGATGGGGCACGGATATCCCGAGAATGCACTGAAAAGAGGCGATTAACGGCCAGCTAATCGCCAGAACTCCTTACCATGAAGAGCAAAAATGGCAGCAAATTCTGCGTCCAGTTTTGCTGCCCGATGAGAGCTACATTTTTCAATTTTAACAAAAGATTGCCGCGACACTGGTCTAACGGCAAAGAAGATTTTCATTGCACCACACTCTGCTTCAACCGTTCATTGGCGGTCTTAATCCATTCCCGGTGGTGTTTTCTATAATGAGGTCTTGAGCGTTTAGCCGTATCAACTACAGCAACATACTGCTCGTTGGCTTCACGTAACCGACTCATTTTCGCCAACATTTCCGCATAGTAAATACGCGCCTGCGGGCCGGGGTAATAAGAAATCAATACTTCAAACTCGCTTTCCGCATCAGCGTATTTTTCTTGTGCGGCTAACGTTCTGGCAAATAACAAATGCCCGTCTGCCGACTGAAAATCAGGGTTATAACGCATCACATCTTCCAGCGTCTGCTGACAGGCGGCGAACTCCTGAATAGCAAACTGTGCCTGCGCCAGGCTTAGCATCATTGCCGCTTCATGGGCGAATATCCCGCTTAACGCCTGCTGATAATGGGGAACGGCTTCGTGGTAACGCTCCAGACGCGCCAGCTCGTTGGCAAGTTGATAGTGGTTTTGATTGGTCTCGGCAATCGCCAGCTCTTCGGTTAATTTGCGCAGGTGACGTTCCGGATTGATTTTGTCCTGCAGGCGCATCAGAAAGGTACGCCCGTGACGGTCAGCGCCCGTTTCTGGCAGCATCACCATGACAAAATACGCCACGCAACCAATCACCGGAAAACAGAAGATGATAAAAAACCAATATCGCTCTTGTCCGGTACGGTAAGCGTGGATACAGCAAAGCATTTCAAGCATGGCGACAACGGCATAATGCATGGGAGGGAACCTTTCCGTGGCAAATAAGTGGTCTGGTTTTAATCCTCCCGGTCAGTTGAAACAAGTCTGTATACGGACGAATAACCCGGCAGAACTTAGCTGCCGGGTTATTGATAATTTACCCGCCTAAATACGCACTTCTCACCGCTTCATTCGCTAGTAGCGCATCACCAGTATCGGAGAGCACTACATGGCCGTTTTCCAGCACGTAGCCGCGATCAGCGAGCTTTAGCGCCTGGTTGGCGTTCTGCTCGACGAGGAAGATAGTCATCCCCTGCTCGCGCAGCTGCTCGATGGTGTCGAAAATTTGCTGGATGATAATCGGCGCAAGACCGAGCGATGGCTCATCAAGCAACAACAAACGCGGGTTGCTCATCAGCGCGCGACCAATCGCCAGCATCTGCTGTTCACCGCCGGACATGGTGCCTGCCCGCTGAACACGGCGCTCATGCAGACGCGGGAACAGTTCATACACCCACTTTATGCGCTCCTGGAACTGGTCGCGTTCGGCAAAGAAGCCGCCCATCGCCAGGTTCTCTTCCACCGTCATCCGCGAGAAGACGCGACGCCCTTCCGGGACAATCGCTACCGCTTCGCGCATGATTTTCGCCGTCTGCCAGTCGGTAATGTCTTTATCATCAAACACAATTCGCCCGCTGGTGGCGCGTGGATCGCCGCATAATGTGCCAAGCAAGGTGGTTTTCCCCGCCCCGTTTGCGCCAATGAGGGTGACAATCTCGCCCTGATTGATATGCAGGCTCACCTCATGCAGCGCCTGGATTTTGCCGTAGTGGGCGCTGACTTTGTCAAAGGACAACATGACTTTTTCCATCTTATGCCTCACCTAAATAGGCACGGATCACGTCCGGGTTATTACGGATTTGCTCCGGCGTACCGTTTGCCAGCGGCGTCCCCTGATTGACCACGTAAATTCGGTCCGAAATTCCCATCACCAGCTTCATATCGTGTTCAATCAACAAGATAGTGGTGTTGTGATGGTTACGCAGTTCGGCAATCAGCTCATCCAGCTCTTTGGTTTCTTTTGGGTTAAGACCTGCTGCCGGTTCGTCGAGCATTAAAATCTCCGGCTGCGTCACCATGCAGCGGGCAATCTCCAGACGGCGCTGGTCACCATAGGCCAGGTTACTCGCCTGACGGTTGGCGTGTTCCAGCAAACCAATACGCTCAAGCCAGGTGGCGGCGCGGTCGAGCGCTTCGCTCTGGGTGCGACGGAAAGACGGCGTTTTCAACAGGCCTGAGAACAGCCCGGTTTTCAGTTGCTGATGCTGCGCCACCAGCAGGTTTTCAATTACCGTCATTTCACGGAACAGACGCACATGCTGGAAGGTACGCACCACGCCCATGCGGGCAATTTGCTGCCCCGGTAAACCTTCCAGATGCTGATCGCGCAGTAAAATGGTGCCTCCTGTGGGTTTGTAGAATCCGGTCAGGCAGTTAAAGACCGTGGTTTTTCCGGCACCGTTAGGACCGATTAACGAGACGATCTCCTGCGGGTACAATTCAAGATTGACGTTATTCACAGCCAGCAGGCCGCCGAAGCGCATCATCAGGCCGTTAACAGATAATAATGGCTGACTCATGCCTGCTCTCCTTTCGCTGCGCCGTTTTTCAGCTTCAGTTGCGGGCGCGTCATGGGCAGCAAGCCCTGCGGACGCCAGATCATCATCAGCACCATCAAACCACCGAGCATTAACATGCTGTATTCGTTGAAATCACGCATCAACTCGCGCGACACCACCAGCAAAATTGCCGCCAGAATTACCGCAAATTGCGAGCCCATACCGCCGAGCACCACTATCGCCAGCACAAACGCCGATTCGGCAAAGGTGAAGGATTCCGGGCTGACAAAGCCCTGACGCGCAGCAAACAGCGTTCCGGCAAAACCGGCAAACGCGGCGCTGATGGTAAAGGCAGTCAGCTTGATACGACGCGGGCTTAAGCCCAGCGAACGGCAGGCGATTTCATCTTCACGCAACGCTTCCCACGCACGCCCCAGCGGCATCCGCAGCAGGCGGTTAATGACAAACAGGCTTAGCACCACCAGCAGCAACGCCACCAGGTAGAGGAAGATGACACGATCGGAGGGATCGTATTTCAGGCCAAAGAAATTACTGAACGTGTCCCAGCCGCCTTCACGAGCGGTACGGCTGAACTCGAGTCCGAAGAGTGTCGGTTTCGGGATCTGACTGATACCGTTCGGGCCGCCGGTAATTTCGGTGTTATTGAGCAGCAATATGCGCACAATTTCGCCGAAACCGAGGGTAACGATCGCCAGATAGTCGCCGCGCAGGCGCAGCACCGGAAAACCGAGCAGGAAGCCCGCCGCCGCTGCCATTAACCCGGCAATCGGCAGACAGGTCCAGAAGCCCAGGCCGTAATAGTGATTGAGCAGCGCAAAGGTGTAAGCGCCGATGGCGTAAAAGCCGCCGTAACCCAGCACCAGCAGGCCAGAAAGCCCTACCACCACGTTCAGCCCGAGACCAAGGATAATGTAGATCATGGTCAAGGTGGCGATATCCACCGTCCCGCGTGAAACCATAAACGGCCACGCCACCGCAAGCACCAGCAGCGCCACGAGAAACAGCTTTTGCCTCACCGTGGAGCCATCAATGGCGGGCAGAATAAACTTCGGTCCGGAAACGCTTTTCAACCCTTTCTGGAAAGCCGGTCGCAAAAGCTGGAAGAAAAAGACCACCGCCGTGCCGATAAACACCCACTGCCAACGGATGTCTGAAGCCGTGTCGACCACCAGTTTGGTGCCATCCAGCTCCAGTTGTACGCCCATAAAGACGCCCGCCAGGACAAAAAACATCGCGGCAGAGAACAACGCCATTGCAATATGCATCGGTTTCATACTTTCTCTACCTCCGGGCGACCCAGAATACCGGTAGGCATCACCAGCAGCACCAGAATCAGCAGGGCGAATGAGACCACATCTTTATATTCCGTACTCAGATAGGCAGAAGAGAGCGCCTCCGCAATCCCCAGAATCAGCCCGCCAATCATCGCTCCCGGAATGCTGCCAATCCCACCGAGCACCGCCGCGGTAAAGGCTTTCATCCCGGCCATAAAGCCGATGTAGGGGTTAATTACGCCGTAGAACTGGCCGAGCAGTACGCCCGCCACCGCCGCCATCGCCGCACCAATCACAAAGGTCAGCGCAATCACCCGGTCGGTGTTAATGCCAAGCAGACTCGCCATTTTCAGATCTTCCGCACAGGCACGACACGCGCGCCCCATACGGGAATAACGAATGAAAATCGTCAGCGCCAGCATGGCGAGGAAAGTAACAATCCAGATCACCGCCTGCATGGTAGTAATAGAGGCAGAGAAGTTTTCGCTATGGCCCACCACCCACTGACCGTTAAACAGGCTCGGCAGCGCCACGTCGCGCGAACCTTCGGTCAGGCTGACGTAGTTTTGCAGGAAGATGGACATACCGATTGCCGAGATGAGTGCAATCAGGCGCTTGGAGTTACGCACCGGGCGATAGGCCACCCGTTCGATACTCCAGCCGTAGGCGCTGGCAATGACGATTGCGCCGACGAATCCCGCCGCCACCAGCAGCCAGCCGGTATCAATGCCCAGCATCATCAGCGCGGCGATGATCATAAAAGAGACGTAGCTGCCAATCATGTAAACCTCGCCGTGGGCGAAGTTGATCATGCCGATAATGCCGTAAACCATGGTGTAGCCGATGGCTATCAGCGCGTAGGTACTGCCCAGCGTGACGCCGTTAAACATCTGCTGCAAGAAATATAAAAACTGCTCAGACATAAGGTAACCTTTCTAAACCCGCCCGCATTTCACGGGCGGTGGGATTTTCACTTGGCTGCCGTGGATGAACCGTCGGCGTGCCACTGGAAGACACCAAAATCAAATCCCTTAAGATCGCCTTTTTCATCCCAGTTCAGCGGCCCAATCACGGTGTTTGCACCGTTAGCTTTTAAATCTTTCACCAGCGCCAGCGGCTCATCGCTGCCGGTACGTTCAAGGGCAGTTGCCAGAGATTGCACCGCCGCGTAGGTGATCCAGACATAAGGCCCGGACGGATCTTTCTTGTCTGCTTTCAGCGCATCAACGATGCCCTGGTTTGCCGGATCCTGGTCATAGCGTTTTGGCATAGTGACCAACATGCCTTCGGCGGCATCACCGGCAATGTTCGACAACGACGCATTACCCACACCTTCCGGCCCCATAAACTGGGTTTTCAGGCCAACGGAACGGGCCTGGCGCAGCATCTGCCCCATTTCCGGGTAGTAACCGCCGTAGTAAACGAAGTCGATGTTTTCTTTTTTCAGGCGGGCGATCAGCGCGGAGAAATCTTTCTCCCCGGCGGTAATACCGTCGAAGAAGACGACGTTGGCGTTAGCCGCTTTCAGCCCGTTCTGCACCGAACGCGCCAGCCCTTCGCCATACTGTTGTTTGTCGTGAATGATGGCGATGCGCTGGGGCTTCACCGTCTCAAGAATGTATTTTGCCGCCGTTGGTCCCTGGGAAGAGTCCAGCCCGGCAGTACGCATAATGTGTTGATAACCGCGTTGGGTCAGCTCCGGGTTGGTCGCTCCCGGCGAGATCATCAGAATACCTTCGTCTTCATAGATATCTGACGCAGGCTGGGTAGAAGAAGAACACAGATGACCAATAACGTATTTAATGCCGTCATTAACGATTTTGTTGGCGACCGCAACGGCTTGTTTCGGGTCGCAGGCGTCGTCATATTCCACGCCAACCAGCTTATCGCCTTTAATTCCCCCTTTGGCATTAATGTCTTTAATCGCCTGACGCGCGCCGTTAAATTCCATATCGCCCCACTGGGCAATCGGGCCGGACATCGCGCCGACAACGGCAACTTTAATATCGTCGGCTAAAGCGGTGTGTGAAATTGCCAGTGCAATCATCCCTGCGATGATAGTTTTCGCATTCCGTTTCATAGTCAAAAATCCCCATTCGTGATGTTGTGTTGCTTTGTTTTTATGTGTTAACAAATCAGACTGTTCTTTTTTTATACTGCACTGTTTTTGCCTGTCTGATTAAGGGTTTAGCGCAGTATTTTGTGATAATAGCGATTAAAGTCCCTATTTTTCAGTCGATTAAGAACAGATAATATTCTGAATTTATTGATAGATAAACAGAAAAAAGCGCCTTTGTCAGCATAAAATAACGGCACAAAGGGCGGAATAATTCACTACCATTCAGGGGATTATGCTGGGTATTTTTCATTCTCTAATGTTTTAACTTTGTAATTATTGCTGTTAAAAAATTAATCACCTGCCAAAAGAAATAAAAAAGAGAAAGCCTCCGATTAAATTATTTCGCTACACTGGTTCCACTTTTGTGATTTACACGGGTTCCCCATGAAGCTGACCATCATTCGATTAGAAAACTTTAGCGACCAGGACCGGATTGACCTGCAAAAGATCTGGCCGGAGTATTCCCCTTCCTCTTTACAGGTTGACGATAACCACCGTATCTACGCCGCGCGTTTTAACGAGCGCCTGCTCGCGGCCGTGCGGGTAACCTTAAGCTGCACGGAGGGCGCACTGGATTCCCTGCGCGTGCGGGAAGTCACCCGCCGTCGCGGTGTGGGGCAATATCTGCTGGAAGAGGTTTTGCGTGATAATGCCAGCGTTTCATCCTGGTGGATGGCGGATGCAGGCGTGGAAGATCGCGGCGTGATGGCGGCGTTTATGCAGGCACTGGGATTTACGGCACAACAGGGCGGCTGGGAAAAGCGTTAATCGTCAAGTTTGATTTCAAAAGTGATGACCAACGAGAAATTGCCTGATGCGCTACGCTTATCAGGCCTACAATGTGTGCTGCAATTTACTGATTTCTTTGGATCTTGTAGGCCGGATAAGGCGTTTACGCCGCATCCGGCATGAAGCAACGTACTCGATATTAGCAATTTGGCGGCAACCCAAAGTTGCCGATTAATGATTACTTCGCATCGGTCGCCGTGCCGTTGGCGTGCCAGTCAAACACACCGAACTCAAAGCCTTTCAGATCACCTTTCTCATCCCACGTCAGCGGACCCATCACGGTATCAACCGAGTTCGCTTTCAGGTATTTGGCGATCTCAGCCGGATCGTCAGACTGATTCAGGCCCGCCTGCAAAGATTGCAGCGCGGCGTAGGTGGTCCAGACGAATGCGCCGCTTGGGTCCTGTTTTTTCGCTTTGATCGCATCAACAATGGGTTTGTTCGCCGGAACCTGATCGTAGTTCTTCGGCTTGGTCACCAGCAGCCCTTCCGCTGATTCGCCCGCAATGTTAGACAGCGAAACGTTAGCCACGCCTTCCGGCCCCATAAACTGAGTTTTCAGCCCTGCCGCGCGTGCCTGACGCAGGATTTGCCCCATTTCCGGGTGATAACCGCCGTAGTAAACGAAGTCGATATTCTCTTTTTTCAGACGCGCCACCAGCGTTGAGAAATCTTTTTCCCCGGCGGTGATACCATCAAAGAACACCACGTTAGCATTGCCTTTCTTCAGGCCGTCCTGCACCGCTCGCGCCAGACCTTCGCCGTATTGCTGTTTGTCGTGAACGATAGCAATACGCTGCGGTTTCACTTTCTCAAGAATATATTTCGCCGCCGTCGGCCCCTGGTCGGAGTCCAGGCCGGTAGTGCGCAGGATCAGCTGATAGCCACGGGCGGTCAGCTCCGGCGCGGTTGCCGCTGGGGTGATCATTAAAATGCCTTCGTCTTCGTAGATGTCAGACGCAGGCTGCGTTGATGAAGAACAGAGGTGACCAATCACATATTTAATGCCGTCGTTAACGACTTTGTTCGCCACCGCAACCGCCTGTTTCGGGTCACAGGCATCGTCATATTTTACGATTTGCAGTTTGTTGCCTTTAATGCCGCCTTTAGCGTTGATATCCGCAACCGCCTGCTCTGCGCCGGTAAACTCCTGGTCACCGTACTGCGCAACCGGACCGGACATTGCGCCCACGACCGCGACTTTAATATCTTCTGCCAGAGCCATATTACTGAATGCCAGCGCGATACATCCTGCCAGTAACGCTTTACCCTTTATGTTCATCCTGAGAATCCCCATTCTTCTGGTTATTACGTGTGTTGTGATGTTGTTGTTCAGCACTTTATTTCGTTTTATGCATGACTACCCGTGCTTTAGCAGCATACTCTGCTAAAACATACCCGATTTTTATGATATTGGAATAGCTATTTTGACAGTTTATTAACAATCTGCGTGGGGATTGGCGTTTTGCCGGAGGGGAAATTGATTATTGTAGAGGCCCAAAAAACAAAAACCCCGGACTCGCATCCAGGGTTCTCTGCTTAATAGCGGAAATTACGCTTCTATAGCAGCGCGCAGTTTTTTCATCGCGTTCTTTTCCAGCTGGCGTACACGTTCAGCGGAAACACCGTAACGGTCAGCCAGTTCCTGCAACGTGGACTTGTTGTCTTCGTCCAGCCAGCGCGCGCGGATGATGTCCTGGCTGCGTTCGTCCAGACCCTGCATCGCGTCGGTCAGACGGTTTGCTGCCTGCTCTTCCCAGTTATCATCTTCAATGCCGTCGGCAAAGTTAGATGATTTATCCTGCAGATAGAGCACCGGTGCCATCGGTTGGCTGTCGGAATCGTCGTCGGAAGACAGGTCAAAGGTCATGTCCTGTGCCGCCATACGTGATTCCATCTCACGTACGTCTTTGCTGGTTACGCCCAGTTCACGGGCCACCATTTCGACTTCATCCTGGTTAAACCAGCCCAAACGCTGCTTGGTTTTACGCAGGTTGAAGAACAGTTTGCGCTGCGCTTTGGTGGTCGCAACTTTGACGATACGCCAGTTACGCAGAACGTATTCGTGGATCTCTGCTTTGATCCAGTGAACGGCGAAGGAGACCAGGCGCACACCCACTTCCGGGTTAAAACGGCGCACTGCTTTCATCAGGCCGATGTTACCTTCCTGAATCAAATCCGCCTGTGGCAGGCCATAGCCCGCATAATTACGAGCAATATGAACAACAAACCGCAGGTGAGACAGGATCAGCGTTTTAGCTGCTTCCAGATCGCCATGGTAATGCAGCTTTTCAGCCAGCGCCCGCTCCTCGTCAGCCGACAACATCGGCCACGCGTTAGCTGCCCGGATGTAGGAATCCAGGTTGCCAACTGGGGCTAAAGCTAAACTTTGCATTTTGTCAGTCATTCAAATCCTCTCAATCGATATCTTCTGGCGCTTCAGTGGTAGCAACAACTGTGCCAGAGCTTAAGAGCAACGAGGTTATCATTCACTGTTTTATCAGACCGTGATTTTATCCACAAGTTCAATGCAAGCTTGTGAATAAATTACGCACAAAATGTGACATAGAGATGAAATACCGGGAAGAGACAACGGGGTCTCTTTCCCTACTACGGAACCCATTGCAGGGAAAGAGTATAACACGCTTTTATTATTCAGGCGTAAAGTGGCGTAAATGTTGTACCGTGGCAAGCCACGCTGCCACCCAGCCAATCATCGAGCATACCAGCAGCAATAGCAGGCATTCATCGAACGATAAGCCATTGATATCAAACTTCGTTCCGAAAACCTGTGCCACTTCCGCAACCGCCGATGACAATCGCAGTACCAGAATTTCTGACAAAATTAGTGACAACAATGCGCCAGAAAACCCCAGCAATGCGCCACCGTACAGGAACGGGCGCAGGATGAAACCATCCGTTGCACCAATCAGTTTCTGCACGTTAATGGAGTCACGACGAGCAAAGATACTCAGGCGTACACTGTTACCGATGACGAGGAACACTGCCGCCACCATCAACACGCCGATCATCGCCGAAACGCGCCCGACCAGCCCGGTCAACGCCGCCAGACGAGCAAACCAGCTGTCATCCATCCGCACTTCGTCAATGCCGTTAATCTGCGTGATACGATCGCGCAGCGTATTCAGTGATTCCGTCCCCTGAAAATCGAGTTTCGGGATCACCACCGCCACTGCCGGAAGCGGGTTTTCTTCCAGCATATCCAGCGCACCACCAAAACCAGACCAGTTACGGAACTCACCCAGTGCGTCTTCACGAGAAAGATAATTCACTTTCTCCACGCCTTGCTCGGCCTGCAACTGTGCCACCACGCCCGCAGCAGCGTCATCGTCCAGCGTTTTTTGCAGATAAACAGTGATTTGCGGTGACGGATAATATTGCGTCGCCGCCTGGTTAACGTTTTTGTACACCATATAACAGACGCTGGGCAGCGTCAGGGAGATGGCGATAACCATCACCGTTAAAAACGTGGCGAACGGTTTGCTTTTCAGATCCTGCAATGCGCCGTGGAAGGCATAGCGCACCTGTTCGTTGAAAACGTTGGTTTTGCGATTTACCGGTTTTGGCGAGGATTTCGCGCGTTTCGGTGCGTTACGACCGCCGTCGCCTGAGCCGCCGACCGATTTACGGAAGCGATCAAGACGCCCGCCAAACTGCCGAATATGATTGATTGCATCGCGCTTATTCATGGCCCACGCCTCCATGCAAGTGACCATCGCTCAGGGTGAGCATGCGATAGGAACGCCGCGAAATCAGGTTGATGTCGTGCGTTGCCATCAATACGGTTACCCCAACGCGGTTAAACTCTTCAAACAGACGTAGAATCCCTTCCGACAACGCGTCGTCCAGGTTACCAGTCGGTTCGTCCGCCAGCAGTACCGCGGGCTTATTCACCACCGCGCGGGCAATGCCAACACGCTGTTGTTCACCGCCGGAAAGCTGAATAGGAAAGTTCTTCGCTTTGTCCAGTAGCCCGACTTTATCCAGCGCCGCCGACACCCGGCGACGAATATCGTCACCGCTGGCACCGGCGATAATCAGCGGGATCGCCACGTTATCGTAGACAGTACGGTCCATCAGTAGATGGTGATCCTGGAAAATCATGCCAATCTGGCGGCGCAGAAACGGAACTTCACGGTTTTTCAGACGCGTGATGTCATGGCCGCTAAACCAGATTTTCCCGGCGCTGGGCCGCTCAATCCCACAGATCAGCTTCAGGAGGGTACTTTTCCCTGCGCCGGAATGACCGGTCAGAAACGCCATCTCACCCGGCTGCATATGGAACGTAACGCCCTGCAGCGCCTGTCTCCCACCGAGATAAGCCTTGCTGACATGTTCAAAGCGAATCATTGTTAATCCTCTCGGGCAAAAAGTGCCTCTATAAAGTCGTCCGCCTTAAACGGACGCAAATCCTCAATACGTTCGCCGACACCAATGTAGCGGATAGGGATACCAAACTGGTCAGCCACCGAGAAAATTACCCCGCCTTTCGCCGTGCCGTCCAGTTTCGTTAGCGTGATGCCGGTTAAGCCAACAGCTTCGTGGAACAGTTTGGCCTGGCTTACCGCGTTCTGCCCGGTGCTGGCATCAATAGTCAGCATAACTTCATGCGGCGCTTCAACGTCGAGTTTCTTCATCACGCGGACGATTTTCTTCAACTCTTCCATCAGATGCGATTTGTTCTGCAGACGTCCGGCGGTATCGGCAATCAGGACGTCGATATTACGCGCTTTAGCTGCCTGAATGGCGTCGAAGATAACAGAGGCGGAATCCGCACCGGTATGCTGGGCAATCACCGGAATATTGTTGCGCTGACCCCAGACCTGAAGCTGTTCAACCGCTGCTGCACGGAAAGTATCGCCCGCCGCCAGCATCACCGATTTACCCTGCTGCTCAAACTGACGCGCCAGCTTACCAATCGTCGTGGTTTTACCCACACCGTTGACGCCCACCATCAGGATCACGAACGGCGTTTTACCTTCAACATTCAGCGGCTCATCGACTTTCGCCAGAATCTCGCCCATCTCTTCTTTCAGCAGGCCATAGAGCGCCTCGGCATCACGAAGCTGCTTGCGGGATGCGCCTTCCGTCAGATTGGTGATAATTTTACGTGTGGTTTCCACGCCCACATCGGCGATCAACAGCTGTTCTTCCAGCTCTTCAAAAAGATCATCGTCGATTTTTTTACCGCGGAACAGGCTGATAAATCCGGAACCGAGGTTTTCTTTGGTTTTTAACAGGCTGCGTTTCAGGCGCGCGAAGAAACCTTCTTTGGTCGGCTTTTCCTGCTCCTGAGCAATTTCTCCCACCGGCTGCTCTTCTTCTGCCGGAGGAACCACCATCACCGCCTCTTCTGCCGCTTCGGCAGCCAGCGCCTGTGTTTCCAGCTCTTCGTCGGTGATTTCTTCTTTAGCCGCTTCTTCTTCCGCCGCTTCGACAATCTCTACGGTTTCCGCTTCAGCCTGCCACTCTTTTGGCGAAACCTCTTCGGCGTTGACGTCTTCCGGCAACGGCAGTTCTTCACGTTCGATAGCCACTGGCTCCGGCGTTTCTTCTACGACCGGTTCCGGCTGTGCAACGACTTCCGCTTCAGGCTGCGCTTTTTCACTTTCAGCTACCTGTTCAGTGACTTCCACAACTTCGGCAGCAAAAGTTTCCGCCTCGGCTTCAGTATGCGCCTGCGGCTGCTCTTCAACGGCTTGTTCAGAAGCCTTCACAGGCTCTTGCGCCTGAACGATTTCTTCTACAACCGGTTGTTCATTCTGAACTTCTGTCTCTTTTTCCGGGGTCTGCTCTTTTTGACCAAAGCCCAGCCAGGAAAAAAAGCCACGTTTTTTTTCTTTCGCCATTTGCGACTACACTCCTCGCTGTTGCTTCATGGCACAGCGTTAACGCTATGTACATAGCAGCTAAAAAAATGATGAAATAGTCTATCACTTAACTTAATTCACATCACCGCCTGCAAGTATGTGTTATCTGGCGGATTGAGCAATTTATCATGAAAAAACCGAATCATTCCGGCAGCGGCCAAATCCGCATTATTGGCGGGCAGTGGCGAGGCCGTAAACTCCCGGTTCCTGATAGCCCAGGTCTGCGCCCCACCACCGACCGCGTACGCGAAACGTTATTTAACTGGCTGGCTCCGGTCATTGTTGACGCCCAATGTCTGGATTGCTTCGCCGGAAGCGGCGCACTGGGGCTGGAAGCGTTATCACGCTACGCTGCGGGGGCCACGTTGATTGAGATGGATCGTGCAGTTTCTCAGCAGTTAATTAAGAACCTGGCGACACTAAAAGCAGGCAATGCACGCGTGGTGAACAGCAACGCAATGTCATTCCTGGCGCAAAAAGGCACACCGCATAATATCGTGTTTGTCGATCCACCGTTCCGCCGTGGCTTGTTAGAAGAGACGATAAATTTACTGGAAGATAACGGCTGGCTGGCTGATGAAGCCCTGATTTATGTCGAAAGCGAAGTCGAAAACGGTCTGCCCACTGTTCCGGCAAACTGGTCATTACATCGGGAAAAAGTGGCGGGTCAGGTGGCTTATCGGCTGTATCAACGCGAAGCACAAGGAGAAAGTGATGCTGATTAATATTGGACGTTTGTTAATGCTCTGCGTTTGGGGATTTTTAATCCTCAACCTGGTGCATCCCTTCCCGCGTCCGCTGAATATTTTCGTTAACGTGGCGCTGATTTTTACCGTGCTGATGCATGGTATGCAGCTGGCGCTGTTGAAATCGACCTTGCCGAAAGATGGCCCGCAGATGACCACCGCCGAAAAGGTGCGGATTTTCCTTTTCGGCGTGTTTGAACTGCTGGTCTGGCAGAAGAAATTTAAAGTTAAAAAATAACCTTATTGTTTGCCTACAAAGCTGACAAAGCGCGTTCCTTTATAGCTCAGCGTACCTTTATCGCCCACTGTCAGGGCGTGGTACTGCTGGGCGTCGAGGCGAAACGTTTGCTCCATTCCTCCGCTTTGCGGTTTGAAGCTTGCCTCATAGCGTATACTGGTGCCTGCCGGAGTCACTTCTTGCTGGCGCGAACGGCGATCGTTAATCGGTTTTTCCCGCTTGTTGCTCACCACCACCAGCTTTTGCTGGAGCGGAGCCATATCATTATCAGCTTTTTCCCGTCGCTGTTGCATAAAACGAAACGATGCGGCGACGACAATTAAGCCAATGATAACAATAAAGAAAAGAGGTGGTTTGCTCATCTTTATCCCTCATCGGAAAATGCGGAATTAAGCATACCCTGCCAGTTATGGTGTTGTCATCCGTCCACCCTCGCCACTAAACTGGAAGCAAGACCGTAGGCATTCCGCCTACGAAAAAATAACGAATTCAAGGAACTAAGATGCTTTGGTCGTTTATCGCTGTCTGTCTTTCCGCATGGCTATCTGTGGATGCATCGTATCGTGGGCCAACCTGGCAACGCTGGGTGTTTAAACCGTTAACCCTTCTTCTCCTGCTGTTACTGGCCTGGCAAGCGCCGATGTTCGACGCCATTAGCTATCTGGTGCTGGCAGGGCTGTGCGCCTCACTGCTGGGCGATGCGCTAACCCTGTTGCCACGTCAACGTCTGATGTACGCCATCGGCGCGTTTTTCCTCTCGCACCTGCTGTACACCATCTATTTCGCCAGTCAGATGACGCTCTCTTTCTTCTGGCCTCTGCCACTGGTGTTGCTGGTTCTGGGCGCGCTGTTACTGGCGATTATCTGGACGCGGCTGGAAGAGTATCGTTGGCCCATCTGCACGTTTATCGGCATGACGCTGGTGATGGTGTGGCTGGCAGGTGAACTGTGGTTCTTCCGTCCGACCGCTCCGGCACTCTCTGCGTTTGTCGGCGCTTCGTTGCTGTTTATCAGTAACTTTGTCTGGCTGGGTAGCCACTATCGCCGACGCTTCCGTGCGGATAACGCGATTGCTGCGGCCTGCTACTTTGCCGGTCACTTCCTCATCGTCCGCTCGCTGTATCTCTGATAAAACTTGACTCTGGAGTCGACTCCAGAGTGTATCCTTCGGTTAATGAGAAAAAACTTAACCGGAGGATGCCATGTCGACTCCTGACAATCACGGCAAGAAAGCCCCTCAATTTGCTGCGTTCAAACCGCTAACCACGGTACAGAACGCCAACGACTGTTGCTGCGACGGCGCATGTTCCAGCACGCCAACGCTCTCTGAAAACGTCTCCGGCACCCGCTATAGCTGGAAAGTCAGCGGCATGGACTGCGCCGCCTGTGCGCGCAAGGTAGAAAATGCCGTGCGCCAGCTTGCAGGCGTGAATCAGGTGCAGGTACTGTTCGCCACCGAAAAACTGGTGGTCGATGCCGACAATGACATCCGTGCACAAGTTGAATCTGCGGTGCAAAAAGCGGGCTATTCCCTGCGCGATGAACAGTCCGCCGAAGAACCGCAAGCATCACGCCTGAAAGAGAATTTGTCGCTGATTACGCTAATCGTGATGATGGTAATCAGCTGGGATCTGGAGCAGTTCAATCATCCGTTTGGGCAACTGGCGTTTATCGCGACCACGCTGGTTGGGCTGTACCCGATTGCTCGTCAGGCATTACGGCTGATCAAATCAGGCAGTTACTTCGCCATTGAAACGTTAATGAGCGTAGCTGCTATTGGTGCGCTGTTTATTGGCGCAACGGCTGAAGCTGCGATGGTGTTGCTGCTGTTTTTGATTGGTGAACGACTGGAAGGCTGGGCCGCCAGCCGCGCGCGTCAGGGCGTTAGCGCGTTAATGGCGCTGAAACCAGAAACCGCCACGCGCCTGCGTAACGGTGAGCGGGAAGAGGTGGCGATTAACAGCCTGCGCCCTGGCGATGTGATTGAAGTCGCCGCAGGTGGACGTTTGCCTGCCGACGGTAAACTGCTCTCACCGTTTGCCAGTTTTGATGAAAGCGCCCTGACCGGCGAATCCATTCCGGTGGAGCGCGCAACGGGCGATAAAGTCCCTGCTGGTGCCACCAGCGTAGACCGTCTGGTGACGTTGGAAGTATTGTCAGAACCGGGAGCCAGCGCCATTGACCGGATTCTGAAACTGATCGAAGAAGCCGAAGAGCGTCGCGCTCCCATTGAGCGGTTTATCGACCGTTTCAGCCGTATTTACACGCCAGCGATTATGGCCGTCGCCCTGCTGGTAACGCTGGTGCCGCCGCTGCTGTTTGCCGCCAGCTGGCAAGAGTGGATTTATAAAGGCCTGACGCTGCTGCTGATTGGCTGCCCATGTGCGTTAGTTATCTCCACGCCCGCGGCGATTACCTCCGGGCTGGCAGCAGCGGCACGTCGTGGGGCGTTAATTAAAGGCGGTGCGGCGCTGGAGCAGCTAGGTCGTGTTACCCAGGTGGCGTTTGATAAAACCGGTACGCTGACCGTCGGTAAACCGCGCGTTACCGCGATTCATCCGGCAACGGGTATTAGTGAATCTGAACTGCTGACACTGGCGGCGGCGGTCGAGCAAGGCGCGACGCATCCACTGGCGCAGGCCATCGTGCGCGAAGCACAGGTTGCTGCACTCGCCATTCCCGCCGCCGAATCACAGCGGGCGCTGGTCGGGTCTGGCATTGAAGCGCAGGTTAACGGTGAGCGCGTATTGATTTGCGCTGCCGGGAAACATCCCGCTGATGCATTTGCTGGTTTAATTAACGAACTGGAAAGCGCCGGGCAAACGGTAGTGCTGGTAGTACGTAACGATGACGTGCTTGGTGTCATTGCGTTACAGGATACCCTGCGCGCCGATGCTGCAACTGCCATCAGTGAACTGAACGCGCTGGGCGTCAAAGGGGTGATCCTCACCGGCGATAATCCACGCGCAGCGGCGGCAATTGCCGGGGAGCTGGGGCTGGAGTTTAAAGCGGGCCTGTTGCCGGAAGATAAAGTCAAAGCGGTGACCGAGCTGAATCAACATGCGCCGCTGGCGATGGTCGGTGACGGTATTAACGACGCGCCAGCGATGAAAGCTGCCGCCATCGGGATTGCTATGGGTAGCGGCACAGACGTGGCGCTGGAAACCGCCGACGCAGCATTAACCCATAACCACCTGCGCGGTCTGGTGCAAATGATTGAACTGGCACGTGCAACTCACGCCAATATCCGCCAGAACATCACTATTGCGCTGGGGCTGAAAGGGATCTTCCTCGTCACCACGCTGTTAGGAATGACCGGACTATGGCTGGCGGTGCTGGCAGATACGGGTGCGACGGTGCTGGTGACAGCGAATGCGTTAAGATTGTTGCGCAGGAGATAAGGCAAACCGATCGCAACATTGAGCGCGATCGGTCCCCTCGCTCCTCTGGGGAGAGGGTTAGGGTGAGGGGAAAAGGCGGCATCGAAGCCAATCTGCCCCCATCAACCACCTTTACGAATCAAATAACGATAAGGCAGTCCATCCGTCTCTTTGGCAACCAGTTCGTGTTCCATAAAGGTACAAAACCCAGGGATATCGCGGGTCGTCGCCGGATCGTCAGCAATAATCAGCAACGTTTCACCTGGCTGCATATTGCGCACTGTTTTGCGCACCATCATTACTGGTTCCGGGCAGCGCAGGCCAAGTGCGTCGAGTGTGTGGTCAGGGCTGGAAAAGAGATCGGTCATTTTCTTCTCATCACATAAAAAAACGGCGCTAGTTTACGCCCTGTGAGTCCGTAAGCAAACCAGGTTAACGATTGCGTAAAAATTAACCATTGCATTGTCAACGTAAAGCAGTATCATGCGGCGGCTCGAAAAAAGGGTAAGCACGTTATTATGTTAAGGTAACAGACGTGTCGTACGTATTGGGTTCCCTCACCCCAATGGTTAATCAAAAAGGTACAATATGAACGTTTTCTCGCAAACTCAACGCTATAAAGCGTTGTTCTGGTTATCGTTATTTCATCTGCTGGTGATCACCTCCAGTAACTATCTGGTTCAGCTTCCCGTCTCCATTTTTGGTTTCCATACCACCTGGGGCGCGTTTAGCTTTCCGTTTATCTTTCTCGCTACCGACCTGACCGTACGTATTTTTGGCGCACCGCTGGCCCGTCGTATCATCTTTGCGGTGATGATCCCGGCATTGCTGATCTCCTACGTCATCTCGTCGCTATTCTATATGGGTTCATGGCAGGGATTCGGCGCACTCGCCCACTTCAACCTGTTTGTCGCCCGTATCGCCACCGCCAGTTTCATGGCCTACGCGCTGGGACAGATCCTCGACGTGCACGTTTTTAACCGCCTGCGTCAGAGTCGCCGCTGGTGGCTGGCACCGACAGCGTCCACACTGTTCGGTAACGTCAGCGACACGCTGGCCTTTTTCTTCATTGCCTTCTGGCGTAGCCCGGATGCCTTTATGGCTGAACACTGGATGGAAATCGCGCTGGTCGATTACTGTTTCAAAGTGTTAATCAGTATCGTTTTCTTCCTGCCAATGTATGGCGTATTACTCAATATGCTGTTGAAAAGACTGGCAGATAAATCCGAAATCAACGCTTTGCAGGCGAGTTAAAGGTTCGTTATCAGAGTTGTGATAAGATGGATGAATGAGCCGTTATGGCCGTTTATCGAAAGGAAGAAGTCAATGCGCAATCTGGTTAAATATGTCGGAATTGGCCTGCTGGTTATGGGGCTTGCGGCCTGTGATGATAAAGACACTAACGCTACGGCGCAGGGTTCGGTCGCGGAAAGTAACGCTACCGGGAATCCCGTCAACCTGCTTGATGGCAAGTTAAGTTTCTCGCTGCCAGCGGATATGACCGACCAGAGCGGTAAGCTGGGAACGCAGGCCAATAACATGCATGTCTGGTCCGACGCCACCGGTCAGAAAGCAGTCATCGTCATCATGGGCGATGATCCGAAAGAAGATCTGGCGGTGCTGGCGAAGCGTCTGGAAGATCAGCAACGTAGCCGCGATCCGCAGCTGCAAGTGGTAACCAATAAAGCCATTGAGCTGAAAGGTCACAAAATGCAGCAGTTAGACAGTATTATCTCCGCGAAAGGCCAGACGGCGTACTCTTCCGTTATTCTGGGTAACGTGGGTAATCAACTGCTAACCATGCAAATTACGCTGCCAGCTGACGATCAGCAAAAAGCGCAGACAACCGCAGAAAACATCATTAATACGCTGGTTATTCAGTAAGTTTTAAGATGATGAGGCGGCCTCAGGGACGTGTTCCGGAGGCCGTTTTTTTAATCGCCACGTCAGTAATAACGCGATTGCGACCAGTCCCGCCGCCGCCAGATAAATCACCGGTACGCCCGCCCAGCTCATCACCAGCCCAGCCAGTGGTCCGGTCACGCCAAGCGATAAATCCATAAATACGGTGTAAGTTGCCAGCGCCGCCCCCTGATTTTGCTGCGGAACCGCTTTTACCGCCACTACACCCAATGCCGGGAACACCAGCGAAAACCCGGCCCCCGCCAGTAAGACGCCGATTTTCGCCATCCACGGCATAGTCGCCACGCCAACCAGTAGCAGGCCGATTATCTCAACGCTAAAGCAAATCATCGCTACGTTTAAGCCGCCGATACGGTTAATGCCGTTAGGGAATAACAAACGCGTACCGACAAACGCACAGCTAAACAGCGTCAGCGCGAAAGCCGCACCGTCCCAACCTTTAGCGTCATAAAACAGCGTGATAAAGGTGGCGATGACGCCAAATCCGGCGGAAGCCAACGCCAGCGCCATACCGTATAGCCAGACGCGCCCAAGCACCGCGCGAAACGGCAGCGGTTTGCCTTTACTGGCTTTTACCGTCGGACGCGGGATCGCCAACAAAATGGCCACCAGCGCCACGGCCATAATGATTAACGCTAACGCCTGCAAGCCGCCCCAGTGATAAAACACGACACCTAACGGCGCACCCATCGCCATCGCCCCATAAGTGACAATACCGTTCCACGAAATCACCCGTCCGATATGCAGCGAGCCAACCACGCCAACGCCCCACAGGGTCGATCCCGTTCCGGCAAAACTTTGCCCAATCCCAAGGATGACGCGTCCCAGGCAAAGTAATAACAGGCTGATGACGGGCAGACTGGCGGTTAATCCTGCCGTCAGATATCCCAGACCGCTCAAAAAGCAGCCGCATAAACCGAAGACGACAATCTTTTTGGGGCCCAGCAAATCGGCGTAACGTCCGGCATGAGGACGGCTCAGCAAGGTGGCAAAATATTGCAGGCTGATAACCAATCCTGCCCAGAAAGCGCTAAAGCCCATCACATCATGGACATAGCCCGGTAATACAGCGAGCGGCAACCCGATGGTGAGGTAGCTGGCGAAGTTAAACATGACAATGGAGACAATGCGCAAATTCAGGCGCAATCCGTTTAGCGCGGGTTCGGCTACGGGTTCGGGCATGAGGATCACCACATTTTTACAACAGTGTTTCATTTTTACCACGTGCTGACGTGAAAATCAGCAGTAAGAATCAGAATATTGCTGGCGTGACTCCCGCTACACTTAATACAAAAAGTCACAAGGAAGCCCCAATGGAAACCCCTCAACCCGATAAAACGGGCATGCACATTCTGCTCAAGCTGGCCTCGCTGGTAGTGATCCTGGCGGGCATTCACGCAGCGGCAGATATCATTGTGCAGCTGTTACTGGCGCTGTTTTTTGCCATCGTCCTCAACCCGCTCGTCACCTGGTTTATTCGTCGGGGAGTACAACGCCCCGTTGCCATTACGATTGTAGTGGTGGTGATGCTGATCGCACTAACCGCGCTGGTCGGCGTACTGGCGGCATCGTTTAACGAATTTATCTCTATGCTGCCGAAGTTTAATAAGGAGCTGACGCGCAAACTTTTTAAATTGCAGGAGATGTTGCCTTTTCTTAATTTGCATATGTCGCCGGAGCGAATGCTGCAGCGGATGGACTCGGAAAAAGTGGTTACCTTCACCACGGCGCTAATGACCGGGCTTTCCGGGGCAATGGCGAGCGTGCTTTTGCTGGTGATGACCGTAGTTTTTATGCTGTTTGAAGTGCGCCACGTCCCTTACAAAATGCGTTTTGCGCTGAATAACCCACAGATTCACATCGCAGGATTACACCGCGCACTTAAAGGCGTTTCGCATTATCTGGCGTTAAAGACGCTACTCAGTTTATGGACAGGTGTCATCGTCTGGCTGGGGCTGGAGCTGATGGGGGTGCAGTTTGCGCTGATGTGGGCAGTACTGGCGTTTTTGCTTAACTACGTGCCCAATATCGGCGCGGTAATTTCCGCCGTACCGCCAATGATTCAGGTGCTGCTGTTTAATGGTATTTACGAATGTATTCTGGTCGGCGCATTGTTTTTAGTTGTCCATATGGTCATCGGCAATATTTTAGAGCCACGGATGATGGGCCATCGCCTGGGGATGTCCACCATGGTGGTATTTCTTTCATTGTTAATTTGGGGATGGCTGCTCGGCCCGGTAGGGATGCTACTTTCGGTGCCATTAACCAGCGTGTGTAAAATCTGGATGGAAACGACGAAAGGCGGTAGCAAACTGGCGATTTTACTGGGGCCGGGCAGACCGAAAAGTCGGTTACCGGGTTAATAGCACCTCCTGAGCAGGCAATGGCCACCGTTTATCTAACAGTGGCCATTTGATTTGAGGAAATGATGAAACATTATTCAGAAAATTAATTTAAAAAAACCATTCCTTAAGTCAAATATATATAAACGCCGAATAGCGATTAAATCCTTCTCAAAGAATGCACTGATAACATTGTGTTATTTTTATTGCCTCATTTTTCTCACTCACTTATAGTTGGTCCCTGCTGGCAGTAATTTAGTCATTTCAGAGATTTTTACTCTGATGTGCACTTACTGACTTATCTCACAAGTAATTTTTTCTCTAAATAAAGAATAGTGATGCCAGCAATTACAGTTAAATCTTGCTTTACTCGTAAAAACAATACTTTAATGGGGTTCTAATGAGACATTACATGAAGTGGTTTGCGGCTATTGCTGTTGTGGGTGCTTTAGCAGGTTGCGCGCGTACTGCGCCAATTGATCAGGTTCACTCAACCGTCAGCGCTGGTCATACCCAGGAACAAGTGAAAAAAGCGATTCTGAAAGCTGGCGTTGAACGCAAATGGATTATGTCCGAAGCCGGACAAGGCATAATTAAAGCACGTCAACAGTCACGCGATCATTCAGCGGAAATACGCATTAACTACACGGCATCCAGCTACGATATCAATTATGAAAATAGCCAGAACCTACAAGCGTCAGGCGGACAAATTCATAAAAACTACAATCGCTGGGTCCGCAATCTCGACAAAGATATTCAACTGAATTTGTCAGCGGGCGCAGATTTATAATTCTTCCTAAAGTCGGGCCGTTGCGGTCCGATAATAATTTAATTCCCTCTTAACAGGTTGTGCCCAACATGTACGAACAGGATTCTCTTAGCGCACTGGATGCGATTACCGAAGCTCAACGCATTGCCTTTGCCCCTATGCTTTTTCAAACAGCACTCTGCCTACGTAATGCGGGTGTACTTTCATATCTGGATCGGCAAGGCAAACATGGCGCAACGCTGGCTGATATCACCGAACATAGCCATATCAACGAATATGCTGCCAGCGTTCTGTTAGATATGGGCTTAAGCGGGCGAATTATTACCTGTAAAGAGGGAATTTATTACCTGGCGAAAATCGGTCATTACCTCCTGCATGACACTATGACTCGCGTGAATATGGATTTCACCCAGGATGTCTGTTACCAGGGGCTCTTCTTCCTCGCCGATTCACTCAATGAAGGAAAACCTTCCGGGTTAAAAGTATTTGGCGACTGGTCGACGATATATCCGGCACTTTCGCAATTACCAGACGCCGCTCGTGAAAGCTGGTTTGCGTTTGATCATTACTATTCAGATGGCGCATTTAACGCCGTACTGCCTTATGTATTCGCCAACAACCCCACAACATTGTACGATGTAGGCGGCAATACGGGTAAGTGGGCTTTGCGTTGCTGCAAATACAATGAAAACATCGCCGTGACGTTATTAGATCTGCCACAACAAATCGTACTAGCGAAAGAAAATATCGCGAATGCAGGTTTTTCTGATCGCATAGATTTCCATGCGGTGGATATGCTAAGCGATGCCCCATTACCGGGCGAGGCTGATATCTGGTGGATGAGCCAATTTTTAGACTGTTTTTCACCCGAACAAATAATTAGCATACTCAGCAAAATTGCCAGCGTAATGAAGCCTGGCGCAAAAGTTTGCATCATGGAGTTGTTCTGGGATGCGCAGCGGTTTGAAGCAGCATCGTTTAGCCTGAACGCGTCCTCACTTTATTTTACCTGCATGGCAAACGGTAACAGCCGTTTCTATAGTGCAGAGAAATTTTACGACTATCTGAATAAAGCAGGATTCCAGGTAGCAGAGCGCCACGATAATTTAGGCGTTGGGCATACACTTTTGATATGCCAAAAGAAATAATCGTCACTTAATAATTTTGGTTTACCGCGGGCGCGCGTTGATGAAATTTACATTAAATATTACCGACTGGCAGGCACTGGCGCCTGGACTTAGCGAAGCGCAGCAATGGCAAGCATGGTCGCGCCAGCCGTGGGCGATTGACCCTGCCGCGCCGTTGGCAAAATTAAGTGAACTGCCAATGATGACCGCCCGCCGCCTCAGTTCAGGCAGCAAACTGGCTGTTGAATGCGGTCTGGCAATGCTACGCCGCCATCAGCCAGACGCCGTTTTGTATACCAGTCGTCATGGCGAACTGGAGCGCAATTACCGCATTGTTCATGCACTGGCAACCGAACAGGCGCTTTCTCCGACGGACTTCGCGCTCTCCGTACACAACTCTTCCGTGGGTAACCTGACCATTGCGGCCAAACAGCCGATCGTTTCGTCATCGCTTTCGGCTGGTCGCGACACTTTCCAGCAAGGTTTGTGTGAAGTGCTTAGTCTGTTACAGGCGGGCTACCAGCGCGTGTTGATGGTCGATTTTGATGGCTTTCTGCCTGAGTTCTATCATCCACAACTGCCCGCAGAAATGCCGACCTGGCCGTACGCCGTCGCGCTGGTGATTGAAGCTGGCGATGAGTGGCAATGTGGAACGCAGTCAGCCATTGCGGGTAATGAAACAACACTGCCGCAAAGCATGTTGTTTTTACAGCACTATTTACAAAATGCGGACACATTTTCACTGCCTGGCGAGCGCGTACAGTGGCGCTGGAGCCGTGGATGAGTAAGCTGCTGTCACGTCTGGAGTGGACCTGGCGACTGGTCATGACCGGGTTATGTTTTGCCCTGTTTGGTCTCGGCGGCCTGCTGCTTTCTGTCGTGTGGTTTAACATATTGTTAGTTTTGGTGTGGGATACTTCCCGCCGCCGTCGTTTGGCGCGTCGCAGCATTGCCGCCAGTTTTCGCCTGTTTTTAACTGTCGCGAAAGGGCTTGGCGTGCTGGATTATCGTATTGATGGCGCTGAAATTTTACGTCAGGAACGCGGTTGCCTCGTCGTAGCCAATCATCCCACGCTGATCGATTACGTGCTGCTGGCGTCAGTCATGCCAGAAACTGACTGCCTGGTGAAAAGCGCGCTGTTAAAAAATCCTTTTCTTGGCGGCGTCGTGCGGGCGGCAGATTATTTAATCAACAGCGAAGCTGAAACCCTGTTACCCCGCTGCCAACAGCGACTGGCACAGGGTGACACTATCCTGATTTTCCCCGAAGGCACGCGAACGAAGCCCGGTGAAAAAATGACGCTGCAGCGCGGGGCGGCGAATATTGCCGTGCGCTGTGCCAGCGATTTACGCATCGTGACGATCGGCTGTAGCGAGCATCTGCTGGATAAACAAAGTAAATGGTATGACGTTCCACCTGACCGGCCGTTTTTTACGGTTGCAGTCCATGGTCGGGTTGAAATCAATAAATTTTACGATGCAACTTCACAAGAACCGGCGCTGGCAGCAAGGCAGTTAAACCGGCATCTTTTGCTTCAATTACAACAAGGTTGTTTACCTCTCTCAGGAATAAATAATGCAAGCGCTTTATCTGGAAATTAAAAACCTCATCATCAGCACCCTCAATCTGTACGAGTTGACGCCTGATGATATCGATACCGACGCGCCGCTGTTTGGCGACGGTTTAGGGCTGGACTCTATCGATGCCCTGGAACTGGGACTGGCAGTAAAAAATGAGTACGGCATCGTGCTCTCTGCGGAAAGCGAAGAGATGCGTCAGCACTTTTTCTCCGTCGCCACTCTGGCCTCTTTCATTGCTGCGCAACGTGCCTGAGGAAAGCCATCATGACAGAACAACAAACCGTCTATCAGGAAGTCTCAGCCCTGCTGGTTAAGCTGTTTGAAATCGATCCGCAGGACATCAAACCTGAAGCGCGCCTGTACGAAGATCTGGAACTGGACAGCATCGACGCCGTTGACATGATTGTGCACCTGCAAAAGAAAACCGGTAAGAAAATCAAGCCGGAAGAGTTTAAAGCAGTGCGTACAGTCCAGGATGTCGTCGAGGCTGTAGAACGCCTGCTACAAGAAGCCTGATCTGATGTCGGGCATTCGCTCGCTACCGATGATTAAGCTGCTGACTGGATTATTGCTGCTCGCCTGGCCGTTTGTGATTTGGTTTGGCTTAGCGCATAACGGCCTGCACTGGCTGTTGCCGCTAATAGCGTTGCTGCTTTTGTTGCGCCTGCGCCAGACCCGTCGCCAGGCGGGGCCGCTCCAGGTCGTCACACAAATCGTCGCTGTCGTGGGCATCGCATTATGTGTCGCCAGCGTTCTGTTGAAAACACACCAGCTACTGCTGTTTTACCCGGTAGTGGTTAACGCGGTCATGCTGGCGGTTTTTGGCGGTTCGCTGTGGTCGGCAATGCCGATAGTTGAGCGGCTGGCGCGTTTGCAGGAGCCAGATCTGCCGGAAAAGGGCATGCGCTATACCCGCCGCGTCACGCAAATCTGGTGCGGCTTTTTCATCATCAACGGTGGAATTGCCCTCTTTACCGCGCTTTATGCCGATATGTCGTTATGGACCGCCTGGAACGGCATGATTGCTTATTTGTTGATGGGAACATTAATGGCTGGTGAATGGCTGGTGCGCCGTCAGGTGATGAAAAGAGATCGCGCATGAAGCAGACCTTACCGCTTGCACGCTGGCTGACTGCGCCACGCTCTGATGACACACCCATTGCGTGGCTGGACGAAAGCTTCTGGACGCTGGGCGATTTGCGTCACGATGTCGCGCAACTTATCTGCCGCTTGCAGCAACAGCCGGGTGAACGCTGGGCGCTGTGCTTTGAGAACAGCTATCTGTTTATCGTTGCCCTGCTCGCCACGCTACACGCCGGAAAAACGCCGGTGCTTCCGGGGCATAACCGTGTTATCCAGCTTAACGAGCAACGTGAACTTTTTGATGGTGTGCTTAGCGACAGCGAACTTAACTGGCAAGGTTCATTGCTGTTGGTAGCAAGTTCCCCACAAATCGCGACACAATCCTTCACCTTTGCCGCTATAGCGCCAGAGGCTTTTATCGAGCTGTTTACCTCCGGTTCCACGGGACAGCCGAAACGGGTGATTAAACCTGTTCATTTGCTGGATCGTGAAGCAGAACTGCTGGCTGAACGATTAGGCGCACGTCTGGCGGGTTGTCGTGTCGTCGGTTCCGTATTGCCGCAGCATTTGTACGGCCTGACTTTTCGCGTTTTCCTGCCCATGGCGTTGGGATTACCGCTGCACGCCGCCATGCTCTGGTATGTCGAACAGTTTGCCGCGTTGAGTCATCAGCATCGCTATATCTTCATCAGCAGCCCGGCATTTTTGAAGCGCCTGGATACCCAGCTTTCTCCGCCACCCGTTCAGGTGCTTCTCTCTGCTGGCGGTGAGCTGCCGTGGCAGGATGTACAACACACCGCAAGCTGGCTGCGCGTCTGGCCTGATGAAATCTACGGCAGCACGGAAACCGGTGTCATCGCCTGGCGTTACCGCGAACAAGAGCAACGCCGCTGGCTACCCTTCCCTGGTATGCAGTTCCAGGCCGAAGGTGATTCTTTTCGTCTCTTTTCACCGCTGATGGCGGAAGATAACGGCCTGTTACTCGACGATCTCTTGCAGTTTAGCCAGGACGGTCAGTTCCATCTGATGGGGCGTCGTGGGCGCATCGTTAAGATTGAAGAAAAACGTATTTCACTCCAGGAAGTAGAACAACGTCTGCTGGCGCTGGACGGTATTCGCGAGGCGGCGGCAGTTCCCGTTACGCGCGGCGGGCGTCAGAGCATAGGCGTTTTGCTGGTGCTGGATGACGAAGCTCATCTGCAATGGCAGAACGGCGGCGGGCATAGCCAGGAAATGACCTGGCGGCGTTTACTGCGCCCGACGCTGGAGCCAGTTGCTATTCCGCGTTACTGGCGCGTTATTGATGAAATGCCAGTAAACAGTATGAACAAGCGTGTCTATGCGCAATTACAGGAGTTATTTCATGAAGCCCCATGAAATCGAGCGCCATCAGGCACAAACGAATCACCTTGAAATTGTTCTGCATCTCAGGGCGGATCTGTTCTGGTTTCGCGGTCATTTTGCCGTGCAACCATTACTCCCAGGAGTTGCGCAAATCGACTGGGCGATGAGCTACGCGCTCAATCTGCTCGCGCCTGGCTGGCGTTTTCACTCCATTCAGAACATAAAATTCCAGTCTCCGTTGCTGCCGGAAAACCGCGTCACGCTCGCGCTTAACTGGCAGGAAGAACGCCAGATTCTGAGCTTTAGCTATCAGCGTCACGACGGTGACGCCCGCCACACCGCCAGTAGCGGGAAGATCCGCCTATGTCGGTAAACTTTTCTCCCTGCGTGTTGATTCCCTGCTATAACCACGGCGCGATGATGCCGGGCGTGCTGGCGCGTCTTAAGCCATTTAATCTCCCCTGTATTGTGGTGGACGACGGCAGCGATGCCGCCACGCAACAGCAACTGGATAATCTGGTTAGCGAACAGCCTGGCGTGACCTTAATTCGCTTAGCAGAAAACGCAGGTAAAGGCGCGGCAGTGATGCGTGGCTTACAGGCAGCGGCAGACGCAGGGTTCAGCCATGCGGTGCAGGTGGATGCTGACGGTCAACATGCGATTGAAGATATCCCCAAACTGCTGGCACTCGCTGAACGACACCCTGCGGCGCTGATCTCCGGCCAGCCAATTTACGATGACTCCATCCCCCGCTCACGGCTTTACGGGCGCTGGGTCACCCACGTCTGGGTATGGATCGAAACGCTCTCCCTGCAACTGAAAGACAGCATGTGCGGCTTTCGCGTTTATCCGGTTGCGCCAACGCTGCAACTGGCAAAACACGCCACCATCGGCAAGCGGATGGATTTCGACACTGAAGTGATGGTGCGCCTCTACTGGCAGGGAAACACCAGCTATTTCGTGCCGACCCGCGTCACCTATCCACTGGACGGGCTTTCGCATTTTGATGCCCTGAAAGATAACGTCCGCATCTCGCTCATGCACACGCGTCTGTTTTTCGGCATGTTACCGCGTATTCCTTCACTGCTGATGCGCCGCTCTTCCAGCCACTGGGCGCGGCAGAGTGAAGTGAAAGGATTATGGGGAATGCGCCTGATGCTGCTGGTCTGGCGTCTGCTGGGAAGAACGGCGTTTAGCGCGCTGCTTTACCCGGTGGTGGGCGTCTACTGGCTCACTGCTTCTCGTGCGCGCAAAGCGTCGCAAGACTGGCTCGCCCGTGTACGACAGCATCAACCACAGGCGGCAAAACTCAACAGCTATCAGCACTTTCTACGTTTCGGTAATGCCATGCTCGACAAAATCGCCAGTTGGCGCGGCGAGCTGCAACTGGGGCGCGATGTGCTGTTTGCGCCAGGCGCAGAAGCGGCACTTAACGTCAGCGATCCGCGCGGCAAATTGCTGCTGGCCTCGCATCTTGGCGATGTGGAAGTGTGCCGGGCGCTGGCAAAAATTCAGGGCTACAAAACCATTAACGCGCTGGTGTTTAGCGAAAACGCCCAACGCTTTAAACAGATAATGCAGGAGATGGCCCCGCAGGCCGGCATCAACCTGATGCCGGTAACGGATATCGGCCCGGAAACCGCCATCCTGCTCAAAGAGAAGCTGGATAACGGCGAATGGGTGGCGATTGTCGGTGACCGCATCGCCGTCAACCCGCAACGCGGCGGCGACTGGCGCGTCTGCTGGAGTCCGTTTATGGGCCAGCCTGCGCCCTTCCCACAGGGGCCGTTTATTCTCGCGTCTATTTTGCGCTGCCCGGTGAATCTGATTTTCGCCCTGCGCCAGCACGGCAAGCTGCATATTCACTGCGAAACCTTTGCCGACCCGCTGCTGTTGCCGCGTGGCGAACGCCAACAGGCGCTGCAAAACGCTATCGACCACTACGCCGCGCGTCTGGAACATTACGCGCTCCAGTCGCCCCTCGACTGGTTTAATTTTTTCGATTTCTGGCAACTGCCGGAAATTCAGGACAAGGAGTAAAGGGTGCTTAACGATCCCCGATTTACCGCTGAAGTCGAGCTGACCATTCCCTTTCACGACGTCGATATGATGGGCGTGGCCTGGCACGGTAACTATTTTCGCTACTTTGAAGTGGCCCGCGAGGCGCTGCTCAACCAGTTCAATTACGGCTATCGGCAGATGAAAGAGTCCGGTTATTTGTGGCCAGTGGTCGATGCGCGGGTGAAATATCGCCACGCCCTCACCTTTGAGCAACGCATCCGCGTGCGTGCGCATATCGAAGAGTTCGAAAACCGTCTGCGGATTGGCTATCAGATTTTCGATGCCGAAACGGGCAAACGCGCCACCACCGGATACACCATTCAGGTCGCGGTCGACGAGCAAAGTCGCGAACTGTGCTTTGTCAGCCCCGATATTCTGTTTGAACGCATGGGAGTCAAACCATGAAATTTTTACCGCTACTGGCGCTGCTGATTAGCCCGTTTGTGAGCGCCCTGACCCTGGACGATCTTCAGCAACGCTTTACCGAACAATCGGTGATCCGCGCCCATTTCGATCAAACCCGGACGATTAAAGATCTGCCGCAGCCGCTGCGATCTCAGGGCCAGATGTTGATCGCCCGCGACCAGGGGCTGTTGTGGGATCAAACCTCACCGTTCCCCATGCAACTATTACTGGACGATAAACGCATGGTGCAGGTGATCAACGGTCAGCCGCCGCAAATCATCACGGCAGAAAACAACCCGCAGATGTTTCAGTTTAACCACCTGCTGCGCGCGCTGTTCCAGGCCGATCGCAAAGTGCTGGAACAAAACTTCCGCGTCGAATTTGCCGACAAAGGCGAAGGCCGCTGGACGCTGCGCCTGACCCCAACCACCACGCCGCTGGATAAAATTTTCAACACCATCGATCTCGCCGGGCAAACCTATCTGGAGAGCATTCAACTTAATGATAAACAGGGCGATCGCACCGATATTGCTCTTACCCAACATCAACTGACGCCAGCGCAACTGACCGATGACGAACGCCAACGTTTTGCCGCCCAGTAAACGCCCCGCGCTGTTATGGGGGCTAGTCTGCCTGGTCATGGCGGCGGCGTTGCTGATCCTGCTGCCGCAATCACGGCTGAACAGTAGCGTGCTGGCTATGTTACCCAAACAGGCGATGGGCGATATTCCCCCAGCGCTGAATGACGGCTTTATGCAGCGTCTGGACCGCCAACTGGTGTGGCTGGTCAGCCCCGGTAAAGAGGCTAATCCCAGGGTGGCTCAGGAGTGGCTGACGCTGCTGCAAAAATCCGCTGCGCTCGGCGACGTTAAAGGGCCAATGGATGCCGCCAGCCAGCAAGCGTGGGGCGCGTTTTTCTGGCAGCACCGCAACGGCCTGATTGACCCCGACACCCGCGCCCGCCTGCAAAACGGCGGCGAAGCGCAGGCGCAGTGGATCCTCTCCCAGCTTTATTCTGCATTCTCCGGGGTAAGCGGCAAGGAGCTGCAAAACGATCCGCTGATGTTAATGCGCGGCTCGCAGCTGGCGATGGCAAAAAATGGCCAGCGTTTGCGGCTGATGGACGGCTGGCTGGTGACGCAGGATCCCCAGGGCAACTACTGGTATCTGCTGCACGGCGAACTGGCGGGATCGTCGTTTGATATGCAGCAAACCCACCAGCTCATCACGACCCTGAATACGCTGGAAAAGGATCTGAAAACGCGTTACCCACAGGCGCAGTTGCTCTCGCGCGGCACGGTATTTTACAGCGATTACGCCAGTCAACAGGCGAAGCAGGATATCTCAACCCTGGGCGTGGCAACGCTGCTGGGGGTGATATTACTGATTGTGGCGGTGTTCCGCTCTTTGCGCCCATTGTTGCTTTGCGTGATTTCCATCGGCATCGGCGCGCTGGCGGGAACGGTCGCCACTTTATTGATTTTCGGTGAATTACACCTGATGACGCTGGTGATGAGCATGAGCGTTATCGGCATTTCCGCTGACTACACGCTCTATTATCTCACCGAGCGGATGGTGCACGGCAACGACGTTTCGCCGTGGCAAAGCCTGGCGAAAGTACGCAATGCCCTGCTGCTGGCGCTGCTCACCACCGTGGCGGCATATCTGATTATGATGCTCGCCCCCTTCCCCGGCATTCGCCAGATGGCGATTTTTGCCGCCGTCGGGTTGAGCGCCTCCTGTCTGACCGTCCTGTTCTGGCATCCGTGGCTGTGCCGTGGCCTGCCGGTGCGTCCGGTTCCGGCGATGGCGCTGATGCTGCGCTGGCTGGCAGCGTGGCGGCGCAATAAAAAACTGTCGCTGGGTCTGCCCGTCGCGCTGGCGCTGTTTTCGCTGGCGGGGATGTCAATGCTGCGCGTCGATGACGATATCTCGCAGTTACAGGCGCTGCCGCAGCATATTCTGGCGCAGGAGAAAGCCATTACCGCCCTGACCGGACAAAGCGTCGATCAAAAATGGTTTGTGGTTTACGGCGATTCGCCACAGCAAACATTGCGGCGACTGGAGAAATATACCGCCTCACTTGAGTATGCGAAAAAAGAGGGGCTTATCAGCAACTACCGCACCATTCCGCTGAACTCCCTTGCGCGGCAGGAGGAAGATTTACAACTGCTGAAAACGGCGGCCCCGACAGTAACAAAAGCGCTGCAAAATGCCGGGCTGACGGCAGTGAACCCGGATCTCAACGCCATGCCAGTGAACGTTGATGAATGGCTGGCAAGCCCTGCCAGTGAAGGCTGGCGTCTGCTGTGGCTGACGCTGGAAAACGGCGAAAGCGGCGTACTGGTGCCGGTTGAAGGGGTTAAAAGTAGCGCGTTGATGCAGGAAATCGCCACATATTACCCTTGCGGCATTGCCTGGGTTGATCGCAAAAGCACCTTTGATGAGTTGTTCGCGCTTTACCGTTATGTCTTAACCGGCTTGTTGCTGGTGGCGCTGGCGGTGATTGCCTGCGGCGCAGTGGCCCGTCTCGGCTGGCGCAAAGGGCTTATCAGCCTTGTACCTTCGGTGCTTTCGCTGGGTTGTGGTCTGGCGGTGCTGGCGATGAGCGGGCAGGCGGTGAATCTCTTTTCGCTGCTGGCGCTGGTGCTGGTGCTTGGCATCGGCATCAACTACACGCTGTTTTTCAGTAATCCGCGCGGCACACCATTAACTTCGCTACTGGCGATCACGCTGGCAATGCTCACCACCTTGCTGACGCTGGGAATGCTGATATTCAGCGCCACCCAGGCCATCAGCAGTTTTGGCATTGTGCTGGTGAGCGGTATTTTCACCGCCTTCCTGCTTTCGCCGCTGGCGATGCCCGATAAAAAGAGAACAAAAAAATGATCAAATCCACATTCTGGCGAGCGTTCGCCCTGACCGCTACGCTTATCCTCACCGGCTGTAGCCACTCGCAACCAGAACAGGAAGGCCGCCCGCAGGCGTGGCTGCAACCTGGCACGCGCATCACGCTGCCGGCACCAGGGATTTCACCCGCAGTCAATTCGCAGCAACTGTTGACCGGCAGCTTCAACGGCAAAACCCAGTCGCTGTTAGTGATGCTTAACGCCGACGATCAGAAAATCACCCTTGCCGGGCTGTCGTCGGTCGGCATTCGCCTGTTTCTGGTGACCTACGATGCGCAAGGGCTACGCGCCGAGCAATCCATCGTCGTCCCACAGTTACCGCCCGCAAGTCAGGTACTGGCTGACGTGATGCTCAGCCACTGGCCGATTAGCGCCTGGCAACCGCAACTTCCCGCAGGATGGACACTTCGCGACAACGGTGACAAACGCGAGCTGCGTAACGCCAGCGGCAAACTGGTCACGGAAATCACCTATCTGAATCGCAAGGGCAAACGCGTGCCAATCAGCATTGAGCAGCATGTCTTTAAATACCACATCACCATTCAATACTTAGGTGACTGATATGATTTATATTTCCGCCGTCGGCATGATCAACGCCCTGGGAAATAACCTTGACGAAATCGCAACCAACCTGACTCGCGGTGTTGCTCCCGGCATGCGCCCGCGCGCAGGCTGGTTGCAGGGGCATCCGCAGGCGGTCCTGGCTGGCGTGGATGGCGAGCTTCCGCTTATCCCGGAAAAATTCGCTGCGCACCGCTCGCGCAACAATCAGATCCTGCTGGCGGCGCTGGCGCAGATCCAGCCGCAGGTTGATGACGCTATCGCGAAATATGGTCGCGAGCGCATCGCGATTGTACTTGGCACCAGCACCTCCGGCCTGCATGAAGGCGACACGCACGTTAACCTGCGCACCCACGGGCAGCCGAGCACCACATGGCACTACGCGCAACAGGAACTCGGCGATCCGTCGCGTTTTCTCAGCCACTGGCTGGCGCTCGACGGCCCGGCCTATACCCTTTCAACCGCCTGCTCTTCCAGCGCCAGAGCGATAATCAGCGGGCGCAGGCTTATCGAAGCGGGGCTGGTCGATGCCGCCATTGTGGGTGGCGCAGACACCCTGAGCCGGATGCCGATTAACGGTTTTCACAGCCTCGAATCGCTGTCGCCAACCTTATGTCAGCCGTTTGGTCGTGACCGCGCAGGTATCACCATTGGTGAAGGGGCGGGGCTAATGCTGCTGACCCGGGAACCGCAGCCCATCGCGTTGCTGGGCGTTGGTGAATCGAGCGACGCTTACCATATTTCGGCCCCGCATCCGCAGGGCGAAGGGGCGATCCGCGCCATTAATCAGGCACTGACCGATGCGCAGCTTACGCCAGATGACGTCGGCTATATCAACCTGCACGGCACCGCCACGCAACTCAACGACCAGATTGAATCGATGGTGCTTAACGCCCTGTTTGGCGAACGCGTACCGTGCAGCTCCACCAAACATTTGACCGGCCACACGCTGGGCGCGGCGGGCATTACCGAAGCAGCAATCAGTATGTTGATCTTACAGCGTGATTTACCGCTGCCCGCCCAAGATTTCAGCCTGTCGCCACGCGATCCCACGCTGCCACCCTGCGGCATTATCGAAAAACCGCAGCCGCTGGCTCGTCCGGTGATCCTGTCCAATTCCTTCGCCTTTGGCGGCAATAACGCCAGCATTCTGCTCGGGAGGGTTTCGTGAGCCACTATTTATCCCCCGGCGCTTATCTGCCCCACGACGCGCCCATGTTACTGCTGGAAGACGTGGTGAGCGTCAGCGATGACAGCGCGGTGTGCCGCGTGACGGTTTCGCCCAGTGGCGTACTGGCACCGTTTCTCGACCCGGACGGCAATCTCCCCGGCTGGTTTGCCCTTGAACTGATGGCGCAAACCGTCGGCGTCTGGTCTGGCTGGCATCGCCACCAGCAGGGCAAAAACAGTATTGAGTTAGGGATGATACTGGGCGCGCGTGAATTGCTTTGCGCCGCTGGCATTCTGCCCGCAGGCCAGACGCTGACCATTACCGTCAAACTGCTGATGCAGGACGATCGCTTCGGCAGTTTTGAGTGCAGCATCAACGACGGCGAGGCGACGGGCCGCATTAACACCTTCCAGCCGACCGCGGAAGAACTTACCACCCTGTTTCAACAAGGAGCGTCCTGATGAGTCGTTCAGTTCTGGTTACTGGTGCCAGCAAAGGCATTGGTCGCGCCATCGCCTGCCAACTGGCGGCAGACGGCTTTAACATTGGCGTTCACTATCACCGTGACGCCACAGGCGCTCAGGAAACGCTGAATGCCATTGTCGCCAACGGGGGTAACGGGCGTTTGCTCAGTTTCGACGTCGCAAACCGCGAACAGTGTCGGGAAGTGCTGGAGCATGAGATCGCGCAACACGGTGCCTGGTACGGCGTGGTCAGTAACGCCGGGATCGCCCGCGATGCCGCTTTTCCGGCTTTAAGCGATGACGACTGGGATGCGGTGATCCACACCAACCTCGACAGTTTCTACAACGTCATTCAGCCGTGCATTATGCCAATGATCGGCGCGCGCCAGGGTGGGCGCATCATCACGCTGTCCTCGGTTTCCGGCGTAATGGGCAATCGCGGCCAGGTGAATTACAGCGCAGCCAAAGCCGGAATTATCGGCGCAACTAAAGCGCTGGCTATCGAACTCGCGAAGCGCAAAATCACCGTCAACTGCATCGCGCCGGGGCTTATTGATACCGGGATGATCGAAATGGAAGAGAGCGCTCTGAAAGAGGCAATGTCGATGATCCCCATGAAACGTATGGGCCAGGCGGAAGAAGTTGCCGGGCTTGCCAGTTATTTAATGTCTGATATTGCGGGTTACGTCACCCGCCAGGTTATTTCCATCAACGGAGGGATGTTATGACACGTCGCGTAGTGATTACAGGAATGGGCGGCGTGACTGCCTTTGGTGAAAACTGGCAGGACGTTTCTGCACGCTTACTGGCGTATGAAAATGCGGTGCGCAAAATGCCGGAGTGGCAGGTCTACGATGGCCTGCACACCCTGCTTGGCGCGCCTGTTGATGATTTCACGCTACCGGAGCACTATACCCGCAAGCGTATCCGTGCGATGGGCCGCGTATCGCAAATGTCGACCCGTGCCAGCGAGCTGGCGTTAGAGCAGGCAGGGTTGATTGGCGATCCGATATTAACCAGCGGCGAAACGGGCATTGCGTACGGTTCATCGACCGGCAGTACCGGCCCGGTAAGCGAGTTCGCCACCATGCTGACGGAAAAGCACACCAATAACATCACTGGCACCACCTATGTGCAGATGATGCCGCACACCACCGCCGTTAATACTGGCCTCTTTTTCGGCCTGCGCGGGCGGGTGATCCCAACCTCCAGCGCCTGTACTTCCGGCAGCCAGGCAATCGGTTATGCGTGGGAAGCCATTCGCCACGGTTATCAAACGGTGATGGTTGCTGGTGGTGCCGAAGAGTTATGTCCTTCAGAAGCAGCGGTATTTGATACGCTTTTCGCCACCAGCCAGCACAATGATGCGCCGAAAACCACACCTTCACCGTTCGATGAAAACCGCGACGGGCTGGTGATTGGTGAAGGCGCAGGTACGCTCATTCTCGAAGAACTGGAGCACGCCAAAGCGCGCGGCGCGACCATTTACGGTGAAATCGTCGGCTTTGCGACTAACTGCGACGCGGCACATATTACCCAGCCGCAGCGCGAAACCATGCAGTATTGTATGGAGCAATCGCTGAAAATCGCCGGGTTAAGCGCACAAGATATCGGCTATATTTCAGCGCATGGTACGGCGACCGATCGCGGTGATATGGCAGAAAGTCTGGCGACAGCAACCATTTACGGTGATAATGTGCCGCTCTCCTCGCTGAAAAGTTATTTTGGTCATACGCTTGGTGCCTGTGGCGCGCTCGAAGCCTGGATGAGTCTGCAAATGATGCGCGAAGGTTGGTTTGCGCCTACGCTAAACCTGAATAAACCAGACCCGAATTGTGGCGCGCTGGATTACATCATGCATGAAGCCCGCAAGGTTGATTGTGAGTTTTTGCAGAGTAACAACTTTGCCTTTGGCGGCATTAATACATCCATCATCATTAAACGTTGGCCCTGATATGTATCGGATAGTTCTGGGGAAAGTTTCGACCTTAAGCGCAGCTCCACTGCCACCGGGTTTACGCGAGCAAGCACCGCAAGGTCCACGACGCGAACGCTGGCTGGCGGGGCGTGCATTGCTTTCGCACACGCTTTCCCCGCTACCGGAGATCATCTATGGCGAACAAGGCAAACCTGCATTCGCGCCGGAAACGCCGCTATGGTTCAACTTAAGCCATAGCGGTGACGATATCGCCCTGCTGTTGAGTGATGAAGGCGAAGTCGGCTGCGATATCGAAGTGATTCGCCCGCGCGCCAACTGGCGCTGGCTGGCGAACGCCGTGTTCAGCCTCGGGGAACACGCTGAAATGGACGCCGTGCATCCTGATCAGCAACTGGAAATGTTCTGGCGCATCTGGACGCGCAAAGAAGCCATCGTTAAACAGCGTGGCGGCAGCGCCTGGCAAATCGTCAGCGTAGACAGCACCTATCACTCCTCGCTGTCAGTCAGCCATTGTCAGCTAGAAAATTTAAGCCTTGCGATCTGCACCCCCACCCCCTTTACGCTCACCGCCGACAGTGTGCAATGGATCGATTCAGTTAACTGATCCCGCCCACCCGACTGCCCATCTATTGATCCAGAACAGGTAATCAGTATGACGAATACTTAAAATCGTCATACTTATTTCCGCCATCTATTTTAATCCATTGGGGTTACCATGCTCTCCACACTCCGCCGCACTCTATTTGCGCTGCTGGCTTGTGCGTCTTTTATCGTCCATGCCGCTGCACCAGATGAAATCACCACCGCCTGGCCGGTGAATGTCGGGCCACTAAACCCGCACCTTTACACGCCTAACCAGATGTTCGCCCAGAGCATGGTTTATGAACCGCTGGTGAAATATCAGGCTGATGGTTCGGTGATCCCGTGGCTGGCAAAAAGCTGGACTCATTCAGAAGATGGTAAAACCTGGACCTTCACCCTGCGTGATGACGTGAAATTCTCCAACGGCGAACCGTTTGATGCAGAGGCGGCGGCAGAAAACTTCCGCGCAGTGCTCGATAACCGTCAACGTCACGCCTGGCTGGAGCTGGCAAACCAGATTGTTGATGTTAAAGCACTCAGTAAAACAGAGCTGCAAATCACCCTGAAAAGCGCCTACTATCCTTTCCTGCAAGAACTGGCCCTGCCGCGCCCTTTCCGCTTTATCGCCCCCTCGCAGTTTAAAAACCATGAAACCATGAACGGGATTAAAGCGCCGATTGGCACCGGGCCGTGGGTTTTGCAGGAATCGAAACTGAATCAGTACGATGTCTTCGTCCGTAACGAAAACTACTGGGGCGAAAAGCCGGCAATTAAGAAGATCACTTTTAACGTCATCCCGGACCCGACTACCCGCGCGGTGGCGTTTGAAACTGGCGATATCGACCTGCTGTACGGAAACGAAGGGTTATTACCGCTCGATACCTTCGCCCGCTTTAGCCAGAACCCGGCTTACCACACCCAACTGTCACAGCCGATCGAAACCGTGATGCTGGCGCTCAATACCGCCAAAGCCCCCACCAACGAGCTGGCAGTACGTGAAGCTCTTAATTACGCGGTAAACAAAAAATCGCTGATTGATAACGCGTTATATGGCACCCAGCAGGTCGCCGACACTCTGTTTGCCCCTTCTGTGCCTTACGCTAATCTCGGCCTGAAACCGCGCCAGTACGATCCGCAGAAAGCGAAAGCGTTGCTGGAAAAAGCCGGTTGGACGCTGCCTGCGGGCAAAGACATCCGCGAGAAAAATGGTCAGCCGCTGCGCATTGAACTGTCGTTCATCGGCACCGATGCGTTAAGCAAATCGATGGCGGAAATCATTCAGGCTGATATGCGCCAGATTGGCGCAGATGTCTCGCTGATTGGCGAAGAAGAGAGCAGTATCTATGCTCGTCAGCGCGACGGTCGTTTTGGCATGATTTTCCACCGCACCTGGGGCGCGCCATATGATCCACACGCCTTCCTGAGTTCAATGCGCGTACCGTCACACGCTGACTTCCAGGCACAGCAAGGATTAGCCGACAAACCGCTGATTGATAAAGAGATCGGCGAAGTGCTGGCGACCCATGACGAAACGCAACGTCAGGCGCTGTATCGCGACATTCTGACCCGTCTGCATGACGAGGCGGTTTATCTGCCTATCAGTTACATCTCAATGATGGTGGTATCAAAACCGGAGCTGGGTAACATCCCCTACGCGCCGATCGCCACCGAAATTCCGTTCGAACAGATTAAACCGGTGAAACCTTAATGTTGCGTTACGTATTACGCCGCTTTCTGCTGCTGCTCCCCATGGTGCTCGCCGCCTCGGTGATCATTTTTCTGATGCTGCGTCTCGGTACCGGCGACCCGGCGCTCGATTATTTGCGTCTGTCTAACCTGCCGCCGACGCCGGAGATGCTGGCCTCTACCCGCACCATGCTGGGACTGGATCAGCCGCTGTACGTCCAGTACGGTACCTGGTTGTGGAAGGCGCTGCATCTTGACTTTGGTATCTCATTCGCCAGCCAACGCCCGGTGCTGGACGATATGCTGAACTTCCTGCCCGCCACGCTGGAACTTGCAGGTGCCGCGCTGGTATTAATTCTGCTCACTTCTGTGCCGCTCGGTATCTGGGCGGCGCGCCATCGCGATCGTCTGCCGGATTTCGCCGTACGTTTCATCGCGTTTCTCGGCGTGTCGATGCCCAACTTCTGGCTGGCATTTTTACTGGTGATGGCGTTTTCGGTGTATCTGCAATGGCTACCCGCGATGGGCTACGGCGGCTGGCAGCACATCATTTTGCCTGCGGTTTCCATTGCCTTTATGTCGCTGGCGATTAACGCACGGCTGCTGCGCGCCAGTATGCTGGACGTCGCCGGTCAGCGTCACGTCACCTGGGCGCGGCTACGCGGCCTGAATGACAAACAGACCGAGCGTCGTCATATTCTGCGCAATGCCTCGCTGCCGATGATCACCGCCGTGGGGATGCACATTGGCGAACTGATTGGCGGGACGATGATTATCGAAAACATCTTTGCCTGGCCCGGCGTCGGGCGCTATGCGGTGTCGGCGATTTTTAACCGTGACTATCCGGTGATCCAGTGCTTTACGCTGATGATGGTGGTGGTTTTTGTGGTCTGTAATTTGATTGTCGATTTGCTCAACGCCGCGCTGGACCCACGCATTCGTCGTCATGAAGGAGCGCACGCGTGAACTTTTTCCTCTCTTCCCGCTGGTCGGTACGCCTGGCGCTGATCATTATCGCCCTGCTGGCGCTGATTGCGCTCACCAGCCAGTGGTGGCTGCCGTATGACCCCCAGGCGATTGATTTGCCGTCGCGCCTGCTTTCGCCGGATGCGCAGCACTGGTTGGGCACCGATCACTTAGGGCGCGATATTTTCTCGCGGCTGATGGCAGCGACCCGTGTGTCGCTCGGTTCGGTAATGGCCTGCCTGCTGCTGGTGCTGACATTAGGGCTGGTTATTGGCGGCAGCGCCGGGCTGATTGGCGGGCGCGTTGATCAGGCTACCATGCGCGTCGCCGATATGTTTATGACCTTCCCGACCTCGATTCTGTCATTCTTTATGGTTGGCGTGCTCGGCACTGGGCTGACCAACGTAATTATCGCCATCGCCCTGTCGCACTGGGCGTGGTATGCACGCATGGTGCGCAGCCTGGTGATTTCACTGCGCCAGCGCGAGTTTGTGCTGGCATCACGGCTTTCTGGCGCGGGCCATGTGCGAGTGTTTGTTGATCATCTGGCAGGTGCGGTGATCCCTTCGCTGCTGGTGCTGGCAACGCTGGATATCGGCCATATGATGCTGCACGTCGCGGGGATGTCCTTCCTCGGCCTCGGCGTGACCGCACCGACCGCCGAATGGGGCGTGATGATTAACGACGCGCGCCAGTATATCTGGACCCAGCCGCTGCAAATGTTCTGGCCGGGGCTGGCGCTGTTTATCAGCGTGATGGCCTTTAACCTGGTGGGTGACGCACTGCGCGATCATCTGGACCCTCATCTGGTGACGGAGCACGCACACTAATGCCGCAACAGATTGAACTGCGTAATATCGCGCTACAGGCCGCGCAGCCGCTGGTGCACGGCGTATCGTTAACCCTTAAACGCGGGCGTGTGCTAGCGTTAGTCGGCGGTAGCGGCTGCGGGAAATCATTAACCTGCGCCGCGGCGCTGGGAATTCTGCCCGCAGGCGTTCGCCAGACGGCGGGGGAAATTTTAGCCGATGGCAAACCGGTTTCTCCCTGCGCCCTGCGCGGCATCAAAATTGCCACCATCATGCAGAACCCGCGCAGCGCCTTTAATCCGCTACGCACCATGCACACCCACGCGCGTGAAACCTGCCTGGCGCTGGGGAAACCCGCCGATGACGCTACGCTTACCGCTGCCATAGAAGCGGTGGGGCTGGAAAACGCCGCACGCGTGCTGAAGCTGTACCCGTTCGAGATGAGCGGCGGCATGTTGCAGCGCATGATGATTGCGATGGCGGTGCTTTGCGAATCACCGTTTATCATCGCCGATGAACCAACCACCGACCTCGACGTGGTAGCACAGGCGCGCATCCTCGATCTGCTGGAAAGCATTATGCAAAAACAGGCGCCGGGGATGCTGCTGGTCACCCATGATATGGGCGTAGTGGCGCGTCTGGCGGATGACGTGGCGGTGATGTCGCACGGTAAGATTGTCGAACAGGGCGATGTCGAAACGCTGTTTAACGCCCCCAAACATACGGTGACGCGCAGCCTGGTTTCCGCTCATCTCGCCCTCTACGGTATGGAGCTGGCATCATGACTTTACTTAACGTTTCCGGCCTTTCCCATCACTATGCGCACGGTGGATTTAGCGGAAAACATCAGCACCAGGCTGTGCTGAATAACGTTTCCCTGACCCTGAAAAGCGGCGAAACCGTCGCCCTGCTGGGGCGCAGCGGCTGCGGGAAAAGCACCCTCGCGCGGCTGCTGGTAGGCTTAGAGTCTCCCTCACAAGGGAATATTAGCTGGCGCGGCGAATCGTTGGCAAAGCTCAATCGCGCCCAGCGTAAAGCGTTCCGCCGCGATATTCAGATGGTATTTCAGGACTCCATCAGCGCCGTGAATCCGCGCAAAACCGTGCGCGAGATCCTGCGTGAACCGATGCGCCACCTGCTATCACTGAAAAAATCCGAACAACTGGCGCGCGCCAGCGAAATGTTGCGCGCGGTCGATCTCGACGACAGCGTGCTCGACAAGCGCCCACCGCAGTTAAGCGGCGGCCAGCTCCAGCGCGTCTGCCTGGCTCGCGCACTGGCGGTCGAACCGAAACTACTGATTCTGGATGAAGCCGTTTCTAACCTTGATCTCGTGTTACAGGCGGGCGTCATTCGCCTGCTGAAAAAGCTACAACAACAGTTTGGCACTGCCTGCCTGTTCATCACCCACGACTTACGCCTGGTGGAACGCTTTTGCCAGCGAGTGATGGTGATGGACAACGGACAAATCGTCGAAACCCAGGCGGTGGGAGATAAATTAACCTTTTCCTCTGACGCCGGACGTGTGCTACAAAACGCGGTATTACCCGCATTCCCCGTGCGCCGTCGCACCTCAGAAAAGGTTTAACGCAAATGCAACGAGTCACCATCACGCTTGATGACGATTTACTGGAGACGCTGGACAGCCTGAGCCAGCGTCGTGGTTATAACAACCGTTCCGAAGCTATCCGCGATATTCTGCGTAGCGCCCTGGCGCAGGAAGCTACCCAGCAGCACGGCACACAAGGTTTCGCGGTGCTGTCGTATGTGTATGAACACGAAAAACGCGACTTAGCCAGCCGTATTGTTTCCACCCAGCATCATCACCACGATCTCTCGGTTGCCACGCTGCATGTGCACATTAATCACGACGACTGTCTGGAAATCGCCGTGTTGAAAGGCGACATGGGTGACGTGCAGCATTTTGCCGATGACGTTATCGCCCAGCGCGGCGTGCGGCACGGGCATTTGCAGTGCCTGCCGAAGGAAGATTGAGTTATTTCTGAAACGAGGAAAGAAAAGATATTAACTGAACTTAATTTATAAAATTAAGTTCAGTTGCATAGATAGATCCTGTAAAGGCAGATATTCTGCGTAATGTACGCCGCTAAAATTTATAAATGATTCAAACGCTCATTCAGTGTTTCAATAATATAGGTATTAACAGAGACTTGTTGCTGCGCAGCCGCATTATTAAGGCGTTCACTCAGCGATTCTGGATAGCGTAACGTAAAGGTCTTAATCTTTTCTGTACGCGCATACGGCTCAATACCCGCAGCTTTACAATCCTCAAGATACTCTCGCAGAGAAAGTTCCCCTTCTTTTTGCAGCCCCTGAATGCTGTCAGAGACAAAATCACAATAACCTGACAAGCCCAGGAATTTGCCACGAAATGCATTCAGTTCTGGCACGTAAGTGATAACAGCAGGTTGCCCGGCAATCTCCATAGAGTTTGGCGTCTTCAGTTTGATCATGGTTTTACCCCTATACTTAGTAACCAGTCACGCACGCTTTCTACAGCGCCTTTGTCGGTATCTGGCGACGGATGAGGCCGATGGAAACACGCAACGCTCATATTTAGTATGAACTTACAACGCGAACCTCTTCCTTCCTTAATTTCTCCGCCTAATGCTTTAACCAGTGACTCTATATCAGACCACTTGATCCCTTGAGGAACAGGAGATTTAAATATTTGATCCAATGTATTTTTTTGTTTCTTCCGTAAAGCCTGTACCTTGGTTCTCATGGCATGTCCTTATGACTTCACTTTATGACATCAATAGTATGACATCACAGTATGAAGTCAAGTTTCCCTTCCTCACGCCATTGTCCCAATCGTCTTCCTGAATCGCAGCAGTGCGATGGTGAAAAACGCGCCGCCAATTGCCATCAGCGTCAGGAACTGCGGCCAGACGATTTCGAATCCGGCACCCCGGTAGAGAATGGCCTGCGCGAGGCTAACAAAGTGTGTCGTCGGCATGGTCAGCATAATGTCCTGCACCATCTGCGGCATACTTTCGCGCGGCGTGGAGCCACCGGAAAGCATTTGCAGCGGCAGCAGCACCAGAATCACCAGCAGCCCCAGTTGCGGCATTGAACGCGCTATCGTCCCCATAAAAATGCCGATTGACGTGGTGGCAAACAGACTGAGCGCCACGCCCAGCATAAACAGCGGGATCGAGCCTTCAATCGGTACGCCCAGCACGCCTTTCACCATCAGCACCAGCGATAATCCCGATACCACCAGCACCACCAGCCCCATCGACCAGACCTTAGCCATCATGATCTCAAACGGCGTTATCGGCATCACCAGTAAATGTTCCACCGTGCCGTGTTCACGCTCGCGGATCAGCGCCGATCCGGTCAATACAATCGCCAGCATGGTAATGTTGTTGATGATTGCCATCACCCCGCCAAACCACGCGGGATCAAGGTTCGGGTTAAAGCGCATCCGGGTTTCCAGCGATACCAACGGTTCGCTGTTATCGCGGTAGCGCGCGACAAAGCTGTTCACTTCACCGTTGATAATATTCTGGATATACCCGTTGCCGGTAAATGCCTGGCTCATGCGCGTGGCATCGACGTTCACCTGAATATCTGGCTGGCGTCCAGCGAGGACATCACGCTGAAAATTAGGCGGAATATTTATCGCGAAGGTATAGCGTCCGGCGTCCAGTCCGGCATCCATCTCATCGGCGGTGATCATCTCCGGTGGCAAAAACCACGGGCGATAGAAGCTGTTAACGATCCGATTCGATAACTGCGATTGATCCATATCGGCAATGGCGATCGGTGCCAGGTTCAACGATCCTGGCGTAACGGTCGCTGACGAATACACCGACACCGTAAACGAGAAGACAATCAATGTCAGCATCGCTTTATCACCGAGTAGACTGCGCAACTCTTTGATACCCAGATTAAAAATATTGCGTAAATGGCGCATCATCCCTCCTGTTTTTTCAACAGCAGGATGCTTAAGCCCATCACCAGCGGTATGGCTATCAGCAACGGGATAAAAAGTTGCCACAAATCAGTCAGATCCAGCGCTTTCGAGAACGTCCCGCGGGCGATAGTCAGAAAATGACTGGTCGGGTAAACCTCGCCGATCCAACGTCCCGGCCCTTCCAGCGAAGCTACCGGATCGATCATCCCGGAAAACTGTGTCGCCGGGATCAACGTGATAATCGCCGTACCGAAAATGGCGGCAATCTGGCTTTTCATAAAGGTGGAGATCAGCAGCCCCATTCCGGTGGCGATGATGATATACAGCAGCGCCGCCAGGGTGAGCGTCAGGAAACTGCCTTTATGCGGTACGCCAAACACAAACACCGACAGGCCGCAGAGCAGGAAAAAGTTCAGCATCCCCAGCGCGATGTACGGTAGCTGTTTGCCAAGCAAAAATTCGCTACGGGTGGTGGGAGTCACGTAAAGGTTGATAATCGACCCTAGTTCTTTTTCCCGCACCACGCTAAGGGCGCTTAGCATTGACGGGATCATCATCAGCAGAAGCGGGATCACCGCCGGAACAATCGCTGGCAGGCTTTTTACGTCCGGGTTATAGCGATAGCGCGTCTCAATATTCATCAGCACGCTTTGGCTGGCGGGTGTGGATTGTCGGCTTGCCACATCCTGAAGCCAACTCTGGTGCATTGCCTGCACGTAACCTTTTACCGTTTCGGCACGACTGGGCATCGCTCCGTCGATCCAGACGCCGAGTTCCACAGGCGTACCACGCGCGATATCACGCCCGAAATTTGGAGGGATCTCAATTGCCACCGTGATATCGCCCGCACGCATCCGACGATCAAGCTCGTCATAACTGGTAAGCGGCGGCTGTTCGATAAAGTAACGGGAACCGGAGAGGTTGAGCGTCCACGCCTGGCTACTGACGGTCTGGTCGCGGTCAAGCACCGCAAAGCGCAGGTTTTCCACATCCATACTGATGCCGTAACCCATTATCAGCATCAGGATCACCGTTCCCATCAGCGCCAGCGTCGAACGGACCGGATCGCGGCGCAATTCCAGTGCTTCGCGCCGGCTGTAGCTAAACAGACGGCGCAGGCTAAATCCCTGGCGCGGCGCGTGTGTAGCATCGTGTATCACGGGAGGCGCTTCGGCTTCGTTGCTCTGTCCTGCCGCTTCCTGCAAATAGGCGATAAATGCCTCTTCCAGACTGGCGGCTCCGCGTTTCTCAACCAGTTCCTGCGGTGTACCGCTGGCGAGCACTTTTCCGGCGTGCATCAGTGAGATACGGTCGCAGCGTTCCGCTTCGTTCATAAAGTGGGTGGAGATGAAGATAGTCACTTTGTCCTGGCGCGAGAGATCGACCATCAACTGCCAGAACATATCCCTCGCCACCGGATCGACGCCAGAAGTAGGTTCATCGAGGATTAACATTTCCGGGCGATGAATCACCGCCACCGCCAGCGAAAGCCGCTGGCGAATGCCGAGCGGCAATGACTCCGGCAGAACATCTTCAACGTCGTTGAGTTTAAAACGCTCGCTCATTTCAGCCACTCGCGCGGGAATTTCCGCTTCCGGGATGTGAAACAAACGGGCATGTAACTCAAGGTTTTGCCGCACGGTGAGTTCGTTATAGAGCGAAAACGCCTGCGACATATAGCCCACCCGACGGCGGGTATCGATATCTTTTGGATCAACCGGTTGCCCAAATAGCCACGCCTCACCTTCGCTGGCGGGCAGCAGTCCGGTAAGCATTTTCATGGTGGTGGATTTACCGCAGCCATTCGAACCAAGAAAACCAAAAATCTCCCCGCGTGGAATGCGGAAATTAACGTGATCAACGGCAACGAAGGAACCAAAACGCATGGTCAGATCGCGCGCTTCGATGGCAATCTCTGCGTTTTCAGGTTGATACGGTGGGATCACTACCGCCTGATGCGCCTGGCGTTGTGCTTGCGGTAACAGATTAATAAATGCTTCTTCCAGCGTGGCGCTTTGCGTTTGCTGCCGCAGCTCTTCGGCGCTGCCAGTTGCCAGCACTTCTCCGGCATTCATCGCTACCAGCCAGTCGAAGCGTTCGGCCTCTTCCATATAGGCGGTGGCGACCAGCACGCTCATATTGCTCTGCCGCTGGCGAATACTGTCGATCAGATCCCAGAACTGGGCGCGGGAGAGCGGGTCAACCCCCGTTGTTGGCTCATCAAGAATCAACAGTTCCGGGTCGTGGATTAACGCACAGCACAGCCCCAGTTTTTGCTTCATCCCGCCGGAGAGTTTCCCTGCCGGACGATCGCGAAACGGTGCTAACCCGGTGCTGGTCAGCAGCTCATTAATTCGGACTTCCCGCTCCGCTTTATCGTGACCGAACAAGCGAGCGAAAAAATCGACATTTTCATACACCGATAAGGTGTGGTAGAGATTTTTGCCCAGCCCCTGCGGCATCCAGGCGATGCGCGGGCAGACGTCGCGGCGATGCTTCGGGTCGCGCATATCGCCGCCCAGCACCATCACATTGCCCTGTTCAATGACGCGGGCACCGGAAATCAACGACAACAAGCTCGACTTCCCGACGCCATCCGGACCAATCAGCCCGACCATACAGCGGGCCGGAATATCGAGTGTGATATTGTTCAGCGCAACGGTTTTTCCATAATGCTGGCTCACGCCCGCCAGTTGCGCGACAGGCGGGACGGGAACCAGTTCCAGATGCGTCATTGCGGCAACCTCACCACGAGGTCGTCAGGCCACGGAAGTTCTTCATTCACCCGCACCCACGCTACGCCCGGCAAGCCCGTTTTGACATATTCCAGATGCTGCTGGAGTAATTCCGGTGGGATACGCGCTTTGACGCGGAACATCAGTTTCAGCCGTTCATCGCTGGTTTCGACGGTTTTTGGCGTGAACTGGGCGACACTGGCGACAAAACTGATGGTTGCAGGAATACGCAGATCTGGCGCGGCATCGAGGATCAGCCGGGCTTCACCGCCAAGTTTCAGCGTGCCCGCCTGTTCGGTTGGCAGAAAGAAGGTCATATAGACGTCGCTGAGATCGACCATATTCAGCACCCGACCGCCTGCCGCCAGCACTTCCCCTGGCTCGGCAACCCGATACTGCACGCGTCCGTCACGCGGGGCTTTCAGTTCGCTGTCATCGATATCTGCGACAATGCGCCGTTCAGTGGCTTGTGCGGCTTCGACGCGGGTTTGCGCCTGAATGATATTGGTGCGTGCCGCTTCTATAGCGGCTTTAGAAGCCGAAACCTGGGCTTTTGCTGATTCCAGCGCAGCTCGGGCGCTCTCAGCGGCGGCGCGGTCGTCATCCAGCTGTTGCGCAGAAATAGCCCCTCGTTGGGCCAGTGAACGGGAACGCGTATGACGTTTTGCTACGGAGTCCAGTTCTGCCTGGCGTTGATTAACCAGCGACTGTGCGGCACGAGTTTCGCTTTGGCGTTGCTCCAGCAAAGCCTGCGCGGCGGCAACGGCGCTTTGTGCCTCTTTGATTTGCGCGATGGCTTCCAGTCGCTGCTCCTGCAACACGCGAGTATCCATCTTCGCCAGCACTTCGCCTTCGCGAACAAACTGGCCTTCTTTCACCAGAATGGTGTCGATACGCCCGGCAATTTTGCTGGCGATATCCACTTCCGTCGCTTCAATGCGCCCATTGCTGACGGCAAAGCCTTCTGGCACACCTGCCGGGCGCAACAGCCACCACGCCACTATAGCCGCCACCGCCAGTAACCCGACAACCCACCACGCCAGATGGCGCTTACTTTTATCCATAATCGACCCGCCATAATCCCTGTAAGCAAACGACGCGTGTTACAACTGCCGCCGAACGACGTTCAGCGGATTCTTCCATCCGGGATAAGAAGGAAACGGCAAATACGACCAGCGCGCAGAGCATTGAGCGCCAACGGGGAAGGCTTAGTGAAAACGGGTAGTAATGTTGTCATCATCAGCATTCCTGGCCGTAAATGAAACACGCATACTCATAAGTGTGATCTATAAAACTGGCTGACAAAACGGTATCCATCCTGTTGGATAGCGTTTCACGCCTGTTCAGTTGCAGGAACAGAGCATTCCTTTTTACGTTTTATCAACAGTCTCAACCAGATAGTAACATTAATATTCATGTTGTCTATGGTTCAGAGCTGTAACATTGTGCGCCTTCTAATCAAAGGCATAAGTCCATTTTTGTTTTTTTCATGCTGGTAAGACTTCCAGGGAGTGGTTATCTCAGGCCCCGCACCAGGGTTAATTTGGCAATTATGCATGCTGAACATTCTTCCAGCATGTTTACTGTCACGGGCGTTAAGACCTAAAACTGTCCCCGTTTCACCTATACGTTCTCTTCCACCATTACCGTTATGTGCAACAACTTGATTTATACCTAACATTTGTGAGCATGCTAATAGTGCTTCAAGTTTAGGTCTGTAATCTGTCGAAACAGAAAAATAACGATTAAAGGATCGACAAGAGATAGCCCGGCTAGTTTTAAACTTTTTACCATTAATTATAGCATGATGCTTTTTATTAATAATTGCCGCTAATTCGACCGGATCGAGAGCATTGGTCATTTCATCAATAGAGACCGTTATCGGTCCTATAATGTAACGTTTTCGCTGATCATCAAAAGTTATCCCATGATGATTTGCCATTATTTTGTATTTGGAGTCATAGAAACATACAGGATAATCTTTTATCCCAGCGTAGGTATCCTCATCAAGTGGTTTCATACGCGTGAAGTTCTGCATATAGTTACCATTGCAATTCGTTTCATGATTTCCAGCTAATACATGAACGTTATCATTGATGCTCATTATGCGTTTTAACAAATCGATGATAAATTGATCGCCACAGATATTACTAAATCGATCGCCGGTTTGGTCACCCAAAAACGTACATGGCGTCACTGCGTCTTTATTAATAACTAAATAAGGCTGAAGACTTTCTAAAATAATGTCTCTTCTGTTCAGGATACTGATTATTGTATTAACATTAGTATCAAGTTGCTCATTAAAGTTCTCCCTTAGCAATACGTTGAGAACTTCATCTTCTATATTAAGCAACTGGCTAAGAAAATTTACTCCTTCAGCCATAATTCCCAAATGTTCCGTTGCAAAAAGCGCGTACAAAACTGCACCGACTGAGCCATCGGTATCACCAAAATAGGTTGGTCTGGTACTTGTGGGATCAACAGGTGAACAATTGGAGAAATAGGTTCTGTCAGCGAACTGGAGTTTTATAATTGTTTCGAATTTAATATCAAAGACATTGTATTGCGATATTTTCCAGTTCCAGATGGGTTTGTACGACTCAGTAACTGCAACATCATTAGCATTATCATTTACTGTCATATTATTAAGTAAATAAACAATGCTGCACCAATTAATATCGGTATCATCAAGAGGGCAACCGTAATTTTTACTATTAATTGTCACAATAAACTGATAACTATTATTCCTACGTAGAATATGGGCACGCATGCCCGATAGCATACTATATTTTTCTGAACGATCCGTTTGTATGGTAAATGATATTTTGTCATCTTGAATAGATTGTTGGAACCGTTCTATTTGCCAATCATCTATTTTTTCCACAACCTCACCGAGCATTGTCCTGGCAATACTTGATATATCATCACCTATACCATTTGCAATATACCCAAACAGTTCTTTAGTGAAGTTGGTAACATGCTCTTGCACCATATCATTTGTTGCGATTGTCGTTATACTGTCGTTAGTACCTGCCACAGTTCCAATTTTCATCTTTTACCTCATATAATTCACCGCGAGGAATACATAGTTATCATTTAATCTTATGACATACACCTCATGTTCGATGGAAAAATAATTATATTTTGCACAAATCATTCAGCCTTAAAGCATAATATGAAATTTCTTATCTCATAGTAGAGAAAGTCCCTAAAGATTGTAGAGGCGTCATCAGTACATACCTCTACAATCGATTAAGAAAACCTATGAAATACTGGCAGGATTAAAAAAACATACCACAGCACTCATGGAGTTTTAACGAGGTTGAAAACAACTAAGCCCTGGGACACCTTTTTTATCACCACGTTCGTTAAGGAAGGTGCGAACAAGTTCCTGATATGAGATCATCATATTCATCCGGAGCGCATCCCAGAGGGACATCATGA
>NZ_JAYQWM010000016.1:0-82031 GCF_036662595.1 Escherichia sp. Lx600-2
TCGGTGGAGCTGCATGACAAAGTCATCGGGCATTATCTGAACATAAAACACTATCAATAAGTTGGAGTCATTACCAAGTTATGCATCTTAAATAGTCTTATTTAAGATGTTCAGATCTCTTTGTGTGTTTAACTAACTGATAATTCTAGGATATGACGAGAGAAGTGATAGGGCGGAATAATAACAAATGAACATTATGAAAAATGGAATGGTTCAAAATTGTAGCAATTTTGAACCATTCACAATGGATATTAGCTAAAGAACATTACCGATACGCACAGGATACCCACGATCAGCGTAATCAGATTTCCGATGGAACGCCAGGGTTTAAGCGCCGGGATGAGATATGTTGATAGCGTAGGCATGATGAAAAGTATCATGGCAATGAGCGGGCCGCTGATCGCATAAATCATCGAAATCGCGTTCGGGTTAATGCAACAAACAATGAAGGTAATCAGCGATACCAACATAATTGATAGTGCGCGGTTAAATGCACGACTTTTCTTTATACCAACCTGCTGTAGTGTTGTTTTGACGACCTCTGTGGCACCTTCAATAACGCCAAAGTACGTACCCAGGAATGATTTCGACATGGCAACTACTGCGACAATAATCCCGGAAATTGACAACCATGCTGGGGCGTTCGGCAGCATAGAAAGCGCCGATAAAATGGTGACCCCTTCTTCTTTAGCCGCTTCAATATACGAAGGTGGAATAGAAAGCAGGCAGCTAAAGACAAAGAACAGTACACTTATGCAGATGATGAGATAAGCGACTTTCATAATTTTTTTGCATTTATCCATAGCGTGTTCGCCATATTTTTCACGTCTGTCTATGGCAAACGTAGAAATAATGGGCGTATGGCTAAAGGCGAAAACCATCACGGGAATCGATATCCATATCTGGTGAAGGGTATTCTGATTGAACTCTACCTGGGTTGTTAATAGATCAGGTTGCCAACTACCGACAAGGTAAATGGAAAGAAATAAGAAATAGGCAATCAATGGGAATACCAAAAATCCCATTACCCGAATAGTGGCATGACGTCCCATCAGAAAAATGAGATTCAGGATTAATACAACACCCAGACTCACCAACATACGGATGCGAAGATCAATCACCATATGCTTTGCCAGCTGTTCTGTAAGTGAGTTGGTAATTGCCACTGCGTATATCAACACGACGACAAAAAAGGCGATGAAGTACAGCGTGGTAATCAGATTACCAATCTTCTTGCCATAGTAGTGTGTTACTGCGCCCGTTATCCCTTCACCTGCTGATGTTTTCGATGAGAGGATGAACTGGCATAAGGCTTTATGTGGCCAATATGTTAAAGGCCAGGCGACCAGAGCAGTAATAAACAGGACCACTGCCCCTGCCGAACCTAACTGAATAGGAAGGAAGAGCGTGCCTGCACCAACGGCTGTGCCGTAGAGCGCGAAACTCCACAGAGTTTCTTCTTTTGACCAAATATTAGACATTATCTGAACGTATCATCTACAAATTAAACAAAATAGAGGGCAATTTACCATAAACCAGGTTAAGTATGGGAGATTAACGCCCTATCTACCCCTCTATTGGTGGGTTAGTGGTTGCAAACATTACGTGCCAGTTATGTCTCTGACTGCTGCTCAGGCATATTTCCTTTGTGATAAAAATCACTTTTTTTAAACAATTAAGATAACTGTAATTAACAATCATTTACTATTGCACTGTTAATTGGTGCGAGGTTGTGATGAAAGACGTTGTGATTGTCGGGGCGTTACGGACACCTATCGGCTGCTTTCGTGGTGCGTTAGCGGGTCATTCCGCCGTGGAACTTGGTAGTCTGGTCGTGAAAGCGTTAATAGAACGTACCGGCGTTCCTGCATATGCGGTGGATGAAGTAATTCTTGGTCAGGTGTTGACTGCAGGGGCAGGGCAGAATCCGGCAAGGCAATCGGCTATTAAAGGTGGTCTTCCTAATAGCGTTTCTGCAATCACGATTAATGACGTTTGCGGTTCCGGGCTTAAGGCACTGCATCTGGCTACTCAGGCGATACAGTGTGGCGAGGCTGATATTGTCATCGCCGGTGGCCAGGAAAACATGAGCCGCGCACCACATGTTCTGACTGATAGCCGCACCGGTGCACAGCTTGGCAATAGCCAGTTGGTTGACAGTCTGGTGCATGATGGGTTGTGGGATGCCTTCAATGATTATCATATTGGTGTCACCGCCGAAAATCTGGCTCGCGAATATGGCATCAGCCGTCAGTTGCAGGATGCTTACGCACTTAGCTCGCAACAAAAAGCGCGAGCGGCGATTGACGCCGGACGATTTAAAGATGAGATCGTCCCGGTAATGACCCAAAGTAATGGTCAGACGTTGGTTATTGATACCGATGAACAGCCACGCACTGACGCCAGTGCAGAAGGCTTAGCCCGTTTAAATCCTTCATTTGATAGTCTCGGTTCTGTGACAGCGGGTAATGCATCATCCATAAACGATGGCGCAGCTGCGGTAATGATGATGAGCGAAGCCAAAGCACGAGCGTTGAATTTACCCGTGCTGGCCCGCATCCGCGCATTTGCCAGCGTTGGTGTAGATCCAGCATTGATGGGAATTGCGCCGGTGTATGCGACCCGCCGTTGCCTGGAGCGTGTGGGCTGGCAGTTGGCTGATGTCGATCTTATCGAGGCTAATGAAGCGTTTGCTGCACAGGCGCTTTCGGTTGGCAAGATGCTTGAATGGGATGAGCGTCGGGTCAATGTCAATGGTGGCGCGATCGCACTCGGTCACCCGATAGGCGCTTCCGGTTGCCGAATCCTGGTTTCTCTGGTTCATGAAATGGTGAAACGTAATGCCCGCAAAGGACTGGCAACGCTTTGTATCGGCGGGGGCCAGGGCGTAGCATTGACCATTGAACGTGACGAGTAGCTCTGCATTTCCTCCTTACCGATAAATATCTGCCGTCATTAATCTGTTGAATAATGATGGCTGGTGAGTCGACATACCTTTTCAGGACTCCCTGATTTTTCTATTCTCATGACATATTCGTGATCGACACTGCACTTTTTTTAATCCTTAACTTAAAAATGAAACATTGTTTTATTTTTAATTGAAAACCCTATCCCATGGGCATATCATCCCCTTATAGAGAAAACGAAACAGTGTTTCACTATCGTTTTCTATTTTCACGCTTCACTGATTATCGGAGGTTGATGTGGACGTAAGACAGAGCATCCACAGTGCGCACGCAAAAACACTGGATACCCAGGGGCTGCGCAATGAATTTTTGGTTGAAAAGGTATTTGTCGCCGATGAGTACACCATGGTTTACAGCCACATTGACCGTATTATTGTTGGCGGCATTATGCCGGTAACTAAAACGGTTTCCGTTGGCGGGGAAGTTGGTAAACAACTCGGCGTAAGCTATTTCCTTGAACGTCGCGAGTTAGGTGTTATCAATATTGGCGGTGCCGGTACGATTACTGTCGATGGTCAATGCTATGAAATCGGTCACCGCGACGCCCTGTATGTGGGTAAAGGTGCAAAAGAAGTTGTCTTTGCCAGTATTGATACCGCCACTCCGGCAAAGTTTTATTACAATTGCGCACCCGCGCATACGACGTATCCCACCAAAAAAGTCACACCGGACGAAGTATCTCCAGTCACGTTAGGCGATAACCTCACCAGTAACCGTCGCACGATTAACAAATATTTTGTCCCGGATGTGCTGGAAACCTGCCAATTGAGTATGGGGCTGACGGAGCTGGCTCCAGGTAACTTGTGGAACACCATGCCGTGTCACACTCACGAGCGCCGGATGGAAGTTTATTTCTATTTCAATATGGATGATGACGCCTGCGTTTTCCACATGATGGGGCAGCCGCAAGAAACGCGTCACATTGTGATGCATAACGAGCAGGCGGTGATCTCCCCGAGCTGGTCGATCCATTCCGGCGTCGGAACCAAAGCTTATACCTTTATCTGGGGCATGGTCGGTGAAAACCAGGTCTTTGATGATATGGACCATGTGGCCGTTAAAGATTTGCGCTAGTTGTGGGCATAAACGAATAAGGTATTGTTATGATTTTAAGTGCATTTTCTCTCGAAGGTAAAGTTGCGGTCGTCACTGGTTGTGATACTGGACTGGGCCAGGGGATGGCGTTGGGGCTGGCGCAAGCGGGCTGTGACATTGTTGGCATTAACATCGTTGAACCGACTGAAACCATCAAGCAGGTCACGGCGCTGGGGCGTCGTTTTTTAAGCCTGACCGCCGATCTGCGAAAGATTGATGGTATTCCAGCACTGCTGGATCGCGCGGTAGCTGAGTTTGGTCATATTGATATCCTGGTGAATAACGCCGGATTGATTCGCCGCGAAGATGCTCTCGAGTTCAGCGAAAAAGACTGGGACGATGTCATGAACCTGAATATCAAGAGCGTATTCTTCATGTCTCAGGCAGCGGCGAAACACTTTATCGCGCAAGGCAATGGCGGCAAGATTATCAATATCGCGTCAATGCTCTCCTTCCAGGGCGGGATCCGTGTGCCTTCTTATACCGCATCAAAAAGCGGTGTTATGGGCGTGACGCGATTGATGGCGAACGAATGGGCTAAACACAACATTAATGTTAATGCGATAGCCCCGGGTTACATGGCGACCAACAATACTCAACAACTACGGGCAGATGAACAACGTAGCGCGGAAATCCTCGACCGCATTCCAGCTGGCCGTTGGGGACTGCCGAGTGACCTGATGGGGCCGGTAGTGTTCCTTGCCTCCAGCGCTTCAGATTATGTGAATGGTTATACCATTGCCGTGGATGGCGGTTGGCTGGCGCGTTAATTCATTCTTCTTACTTTTATGACCCTGCCGCATGGCAGGGTTTTTTATATCTGTAGATCATCATAATCCATATCATGGTTATGAAATAATCCATATCAATTATCAATTAATGAACTTTATGAATTTTATCTGCTGTAAAATTAGGTGGTTAATAATAATCTCAATAATTCAACTTAATTTGAAAATTGGAATATCCATCACATAACGACATGTCGTAGCAATTTAATCCATATTTATGCTGTTTCCGACCTGACACCTGTGTGAGTTGTTCACGTATTTTTTCACTATGTCTTACTCTCTGCTGGCAGGAAAAAATGGTTACTATCAATACGGAATCTGCTTTAACGCCACGTTCTTTGCGGGATACGCGGCGTATGAATATGTTTGTTTCGGTAGCTGCTGCGGTCGCAGGATTGTTATTTGGTCTTGATATCGGCGTAATCGCCGGAGCGTTGCCGTTCATTACCGATCACTTTGTGCTGACCAGTCGTTTGCAGGAATGGGTGGTTAGTAGCATGATGCTCGGTGCAGCAATTGGTGCGCTGTTTAATGGTTGGCTGTCGTTCCGCCTGGGGCGTAAATACAGCCTGATGGCGGGGGCCATCCTGTTTGTACTCGGTTCTATAGGGTCCGCTTTTGCGACCAGCGTAGAGATGTTAATCGCCGCTCGTGTGGTGCTGGGCATTGCTGTCGGGATCGCGTCTTACACCGCTCCTCTGTATCTTTCTGAAATGGCAAGTGAAAACGTTCGCGGTAAGATGATCAGTATGTACCAGTTGATGGTCACACTCGGCATCGTGCTGGCGTTTTTATCCGATACAGCGTTCAGTTATAGCGGTAACTGGCGCGCAATGTTGGGGGTTCTTGCTTTACCAGCAGTCCTGCTGATTATTCTGGTGGTCTTCCTGCCAAATAGCCCGCGCTGGCTAGCGGAAAAGGGGCGTCATATTGAGGCGGAAGAAGTGTTGCGTATGCTGCGCGATACGTCGGAAAAAGCGCGAGAAGAACTCAACGAAATTCGTGAAAGCCTGAAGTTAAAACAGGGCGGTTGGGCACTGTTTAAGATCAACCGTAACGTCCGTCGTGCTGTGTTTCTCAGTATGTTGTTGCAGGCGATGCAGCAGTTTACCGGTATGAACATCATCATGTACTACGCGCCGCGTATCTTCAAAATGGCGGGCTTTACGACCACAGAACAACAGATGATTGCGACTCTGGTCGTGGGACTGACCTTTATGTTCGCGACCTTCATTGCGGTCTTTACGGTAGATAAAGCAGGTCGTAAACCGGCTCTGAAAATTGGTTTCAGCGTGATGGCGTTAGGCACTCTGGTGCTGGGCTATTGCCTGATGCAGTTTGATAACGGTACGGCTTCCAGTGGCTTGTCCTGGCTCTCTGTTGGCATGACGATGATGTGTATTGCCGGTTATGCGATGAGCGCCGCGCCAGTGGTGTGGATCCTGTGCTCTGAAATTCAGCCGCTGAAATGCCGCGATTTCGGTATTACCTGTTCGACCACCACGAACTGGGTGTCGAATATGATTATCGGCGCGACCTTCCTGACGCTGCTCGACAGCATTGGCGCTGCCGGTACGTTCTGGCTCTACACTGCGCTGAACATTGCGTTTGTGTGCATCACTTTCTGGCTCATTCCGGAAACCAAAAATGTCACCCTGGAACATATCGAACGCAAACTGATGGCAGGCGAGAAGTTGAGAAATATCGGCGTCTGATTTCACGGGCCGGATGTGCTGTACATCCGGCCCTTTTTTCGTTAATAGAGATTGGGCACCTGGCCGTTGAGGCGTTTGTCTCGTTCCTTATTCAGCCTTGTTGCGGTAACACACATCAGGAGAGAGGAATGAAAACAATTGGTTTGCTGGGAGGAATGAGCTGGGAATCCACTATTCCTTACTATCGTTTGATAAATGAAGGCATTAAACAGCGGCTTGGTGGGCTTCACTCTGCGCAAGTGCTGCTACATAGCGTCGATTTTCATGAAATAGAAGAGTGCCAGCGTCGCGGTGAGTGGGACAAAACCGGGGATATTCTGGCTGAGGCGGCGCTTGGCTTACAGCGGGCGGGCGCAGAAGGCATTGTGTTATGTACCAATACGATGCACAAAGTGGCGGATGCTATAGAGTCTCGTTGCTCTCTGCCTTTCTTACACATTGCGGATGCCACCGGACGTGCAATTACCGGGGCCGGAATGACTCGTGTGGCGCTGCTGGGTACGCGTTACACCATGGAACAGGATTTTTATCGCGGGCGGCTGACGGAACAATTTTCCATCAATTGTCTTATTCCTGAAGCGGATGAACGGGCGAAGATTAATCAGATTATTTTTGAAGAACTGTGTCTGGGGCAATTTACCGAAGCGTCACGCGCTTATTATGCGCAAGTGATTGCTCGCCTTGCAGAACAGGGCGCACAGGGCGTCATTTTGGGCTGCACAGAAATTGGTTTACTGGTGCCAGAAAAGCGCAGTGTTTTGCCTGTGTTTGATACTGTGGCGATCCATGCCGAGGATGCTGTCGCTTTTATGCTGTCGTAGCTGACGACAAAATAGCGTCAAGAGAAGTGACCAGTTTCGGTAATCCTGCTTGTAAATGCTCACTAAACGCCTGCACCAGCGCTGATGACGGGCGGTGCAGGGGGCGGATCAGGCTGACGGTGAACGGAACCGCAATACTGAACCGCCGCACCACTAAACCGCTTACCGCATAATCCAGTGCGGTGAGCGGGTTAACCACCGAAACACCTACCCCCGCCCGTACCATTGCGCAGACTGACGCGGCGCTGTGGGTTTCTACGATCATGCGTCGTTTAACCTGATGTTCAGTAAATAGCTGATCCAGCAACTGGCGATAGCTGTCAGTACGGGAAAGGCTGATGTAGTTCTCACCCTGAAAATCATCCGGCGTTAATACCTTTTTTATCGCCAGCGGATGACCCGGAGGTAACACACACACTTCATCTAAAGAGAGTAATTCGGTACGTTCTGTTCCCGCAGGCGTATGGAGTGTCTCAGTGAGTCCTAAATCATGACGCTGGGCCGAGAGCCACTCTTCAAGTAGCGGTGATTCCTGGGGCACGATATTTAAGCTGACATCGGGATAACGTGCCAGAAAGGGTTGCAGGAGCTGCGGTAAAAAAGATTGCGAAAAGACCGGCAGGCAGGCAATAGACAGTTCTCCCTGGCGAAACTCGCGCAGACTTTCTGCGGCGCTGACAATGCGATCCAGTCCGTACCAGGATCGTTGCACTTCTTCAAACAGACGCAGTCCTTGCACGGTAGGATGTAATCGTCCACGTACGCGCTCAAACAATTTCAGCCCGATCACCTTCTCAAAGCGCGCCAGTTCGCGGCTGACGGTTGGCTGTGAGGTGTGTAGCAGTTGTGCTGCCTCAGTCAGGCTTCCGGCGGTCATTACCGCATGAAAAATTTCAATATGACGTAAGTTAACGGCGGCCATTAGCGCTCTCTCGCAATCCGGTAATCCATATCATTTTTGCATAGACTCGACATAAATCGATATTTTTTATTCTTTTTATGATGTGGCGTAATCATAAAAAAAAGCACTTATCTGGAGTTTGCTATGCCACATTCACTGTTCAGCACCGATACCGATCTCACCGCCGAAAATCTGCTGCGTTTGCCCGCAGAATTTGGCTGCCCGGTGTGGGTCTACGATGCGCAAATTATTCGTGGGCAGATTGCAGCGCTGAAACAGTTTGATGTGGTGCGCTTTGCACAGAAAGCCTGTTCCAATATTCATATTTTGCGCTTAATGCGTGAGCAGGGCGTGAAAGTGGATTCCGTCTCGTTAGGCGAAATAGAGCGTGCGTTGGCGGCGGGTTACAATCCGCAAACGCACCCCGATGATATTGTTTTTACGGCAGATGTTATCGATCAGGCGACGCTTGAACGCGTCAGTGAATTGCAAATTCCGGTGAATGCGGGTTCTGTTGATATGCTCGACCAACTGGGCCAGGTTTCGCCAGGGCATCGGGTATGGCTGCGCGTTAACCCGGGGTTTGGTCACGGACATAGCCAAAAAACCAATACCGGTGGCGAAAACAGCAAGCACGGTATCTGGTACACCGATCTGCCCGCCGCACTGGACGTGATACAACGTCATCATCTGCAGCTGGTCGGCATTCACATGCACATTGGTTCTGGCGTTGATTATGCCCATCTGGAACAGGTGTGTGGTGCTATGGTACGTCAGGTCATCGAATTCGGTCAGGATTTACAGGCTATTTCTGCAGGCGGTGGGCTTTCTATTCCTTATCAACAGGGTGAAGAGGCGGTTGATACCGAGCATTATTATGGTCTGTGGAATGCCGCGCGTGAGCAAATCGCCAGCCATTTGGGCCACCCTGTGAAACTGGAAATTGAACCGGGTCGCTTTCTGGTAGCGCAGTCTGGCGTGTTAATTACTCAGGTGCGGAGCGTCAAACAAATGGGTAGCCGCCACTTTGTGCTGGTTGATGCCGGGTTCAACGATCTGATGCGCCCGGCAATGTACGGTAGTTACCACCATATCAGTGCCCTGGCAGCTGATGGTCGTTCTCTGGAACACGCGCCAACGGTGGAAACCGTCGTCGCCGGGCCGTTATGTGAATCGGGCGATGTCTTTACCCAGCAGGAAGGGGGAAATGTTGAAACCCGCGCCTTGCCGGAAGTGAAGGCGGGTGATTATCTGGTACTGCATGATACAGGGGCATATGGCGCATCAATGTCATCCAACTACAACAGCCGTCCGCTGTTACCAGAAGTTCTGTTTGATAATGGTCAGGCGCGGTTGATTCGCCGTCGCCAGACCATCGAAGAATTACTGGCGCTGGAATTGCTTTAACTGCGGTTAGTCGCTGGTTGCATGATGACTGGCCTCCAGCGACGGAGTTGACACTGAATGGCGACGTACCAGCGTCGGACTAAATACATTAGTAATTTCCGGGAGAGGGCGATTATCCGCCAGCGCCAAAGCCAGTTCGGCAGCCTGGGTCGCCATCGTCACGATTGGATAACGCACGGTAGTCAGGCGCGGTCGCACATAGCGTGACACCAGCACATCATCAAAGCCAATTAACGAAATCTCACCTGGTACATCAATACCATTATCATTGAGCACGCCCATCGCACCCGCCGCCATTGAATCGTTATAACAGGCTACCGCAGTGAAATTTCTTCCTCGTCCCAAAAGCTCGGTCATTGCCTGTTCGCCGCCGCTTTCGTCTGGTTCGCCAAATGTCACGAGCCGGTCATTGGCCGGAATACCACTTTCAGCAAGGGCATCGTAATACCCTTGCAGACGATCTTCGGCGTCAGAAATAGAGTGGTTAGAGCACAGATAACCAATGCGGGTATGACCTTGCTGAATTAAATGACGCGTTGCCAGCCAGGCACCGTAACGATCGTCCAGAGCAATACAACGGTTTTCAAAGCCAGGCAGGATACGGTTGATCAGCACCATACCGGGCATTTGTTTCATTAATGAGGCTAAATCAGCATCTGGGATCATTTTGGCATGGACGACCAACGCAGCACAGCGATGGCGGATCAGTTGCTCAATAGCCTGACGCTCTTTTTGTTCGTTGTGGTAACCGTTGCCAATCAATAAGAAATTACCGGTGTGATAAGCCACCTGTTCGACCGCTTTCACCATTGCACCGAAAAACGGATCGGAAACATCACCAACGACCAGACCGACCGTTTCAGTGGTCTGCTGCGCCAGCGCACGGGCGTTGGCGTTCGGGTGATAGCTAAGAGACTCCATTGCACTATGCACAGCCAGCCGGGACGCTTCGCTGGCTTTGGGTGAATTATTAATGACGCGGGAAACGGTGGCGACTGAAACGCCTGCCAGTCGGGCTACATCCTTTATGGTCGCCATGAAAATACCTTAGTGGGTAAACGCTTACATTCTTTCAGTGTTACGGAAAACGCCCGTTGGTTCAAGGGGCGGCGTGTTTTCATCGTGGGAATGTGAGCCAAACGCAAATAAGTAAGACAAAAAAAGAGATTGCAAACCTTTGGTTACACTTTGCGAAACGCTGTTGCGATTGACCGCTGGTGGCGTTTGGCTTCAGGTTGCTAAAGTGGTGATCCCAGAGGTATTGATAGGTGAAGTCAACTTCGGGTTGAGCACATGAATTACACCAGCCTGCGCAGATGCGCAGGTTTTTTTTTGCCGGTCATCAAACTGTAACAGTAACCGACAATTTACACACCTCGTTGCATTTCCCTTCATTCCTTTGCGTTTTCTCGCTGGCGAAGAGTCGTCGTGCAGACCACAATCAAGATCCCAGAGGTATTGATTGGTGAGATTATTCGGTACGCTCTTCGTACCCTGTCTCTTGCACCAACCTGCGCGGATGCGCAGGTTTTTTTTCGCACCTAATTTACTGTCGCTCGCGTTCTTTATCTCGTGTAATCTCCCTCCATTCGCTTTTACTGAATCAGAGCAAAGGGAGTTGGAATGCTTTTTAGCTTTTTTCGAAATTTGTGCCGTGTTTTGTATCGCGTTCGCGTTACGGGTGACACCCAGGCACTGAAGGGCGAGCGCGTTCTAATCACGCCTAATCACGTCTCTTTTATTGATGGCATACTGCTGGCATTGTTTTTACCCGTACGTCCGGTATTTGCCGTTTACACCTCAATAAGCCAACAGTGGTATATGCGTTGGCTGAAATCATTTATCGACTTTGTTCCTCTCGACCCGACGCAACCTATGGCGATTAAACATCTGGTACGTCTGGTGGAACAGGGCCGACCAGTGGTGATTTTCCCTGAAGGACGCATCACCACCACAGGCTCGCTGATGAAAATCTACGATGGCGCGGGTTTTGTCGCGGCGAAGTCTGGTGCAACGGTTATTCCTGTGCGTATTGAAGGGGCGGAACTTACGCACTTCAGCCGCCTGAAAGGTCTGGTTAAACGTCGCTTGTTCCCGCAAATTACTCTGCATATTTTGCCACCAACGCAGGTGGAGATGCCGGATGCGCCGCGTGCCCGTGACCGTCGCAAAATCGCTGGCGAAATGCTGCATCAAATAATGATGGAAGCGCGAATGGCGGTGCGCCCGCGTGAAACGCTGTACGAATCTTTACTGAGTGCAATGTACCGCTTCGGAGCCGGGAAGAAATGTGTCGAAGACGTCAACTTTACCCCAGACTCCTATCGCAAATTGCTTACGAAAACGCTGTTTGTTGGACGCATCCTTGAAAAATACAGTGTTGAAGGCGAACGCATCGGCTTAATGCTGCCCAATGCAGGCATCAGTGCGGCAGTGATTTTTGGGGCCATCGCCCGTCGCCGCATTCCCGCAATGATGAACTACACTGCCGGGGTAAAAGGGCTGACCAGTGCTATTACGGCGGCTGAAATCAAAACCATCTTCACTTCCCGCCAGTTTCTCGATAAAGGCAAACTCTGGCATCTGCCGGAGCAACTTACTCAGGTGTGCTGGGTCTATCTGGAAGATTTAAAAGCAGATGTCACCACTGCCGACAAAGTATGGATCTTCGCTCATTTGCTGATGCCGCGTCTGGCACAGGTAAAACAGCAGCCGGAAGAAGAGGCGCTGATCCTTTTTACCTCCGGTTCTGAAGGCCATCCGAAAGGCGTCGTCCATAGCCATAAAAGCATTCTGGCGAATGTCGAGCAGATTAAAACGATTGCCGACTTCACCACCAACGATCGCTTTATGTCGGCGTTACCGCTGTTTCACTCCTTTGGGCTGACGGTAGGCCTGTTTACGCCACTGCTCACAGGTGCAGAAGTGTTCCTTTATCCAAGCCCGCTGCATTACCGCATTGTGCCGGAGTTGGTGTATGACCGCAGTTGCACCGTGTTGTTCGGTACCTCCACTTTCCTCGGTCACTACGCGCGTTTCGCCAACCCGTATGATTTCTATCGTCTACGCTATGTGGTGGCAGGCGCAGAAAAACTACAAGAAAGTACCAAACAGCTTTGGCAGGATAAATTTGGCCTGCGCATCCTTGAAGGCTATGGTGTAACCGAGTGCGCGCCTGTCGTTTCTATCAACGTACCGATGGCGGCGAAACCCGGTACGGTAGGGCGTATTCTACCAGGTATGGATGCGCGCCTGTTGTCGGTCCCTGGTATCGACGAGGGCGGACGCCTGCAACTGAAAGGGCCGAACATAATGAACGGCTATCTGCGGGTGGAGAAGCCAGGTGTACTGGAAGTGCCCACCGCCGAGAATGTTCGCGGCGAAATGGAGCGCGGCTGGTACGACACTGGCGATATCGTGCGTTTTGACGAGCAGGGCTTTGTGCAGATTCAGGGCCGCGCAAAACGCTTTGCCAAAATTGCAGGCGAAATGGTGTCGCTGGAAATGGTGGAACAACTGGCACTTGGTGTTTCGCCAGATAAAGTCCATGCCACTGCGATTAAGAGCGATGCCAGCAAAGGCGAGGCACTGGTGCTTTTCACCACAGATAACGAACTGACGCGCGATAAGTTGCAACAGTATGCCCGCGAGCACGGCGTGCCGGAGCTTGCTGTACCGCGCGATATTCGCTATCTGAAACAGATGCCATTACTTGGCAGCGGTAAACCTGACTTTGTCACGTTGAAAAGCTGGGTAGACGAAGCGGAACAACACGATGAGTGAGTCAGTGCACACTAACACTTCGTTGTGGTCGAAGGGGATGAAAGCGGTTATCGTGGCGCAGTTTCTCTCTGCGTTTGGCGATAACGCGCTACTGTTTGCCACTCTGGCGTTACTGAAAGCGCAGTTCTATCCGGAGTGGAGCCAGCCCATCCTGCAAATGGTGTTTGTAGGTGCTTACATTCTTTTTGCGCCGTTTGTCGGGCAGGTGGCGGATAGCTTCGCCAAAGGCCGGGTGATGATGTTTGCCAACGGCCTGAAGCTGCTGGGCGCAGCCAGTATCTGCTTTGGTATCAATCCGTTTCTCGGCTATACGCTGGTGGGTGTTGGTGCTGCAGCCTATTCACCGGCGAAATACGGTATTCTCGGCGAATTAACCACGGGTAGTAAGTTAGTAAAAGCTAACGGTTTAATGGAAGCTTCTACCATAGCGGCGATTTTGCTCGGTTCCGTAGCCGGTGGTGTGCTGGCTGACTGGCATGTCCTGGTCGCCCTGGCCGCATGCGCACTGGCCTACGGTGGTGCGGTCGTTGCCAATATCTACATTCCCAAACTGGCGGCGGCGCGTCCGGGGCAGTCCTGGAATCTCATCAGCATGACCCGCAGTTTCCTGAATGCCTGCACCTCGCTATGGCGCAATGGTGAAACGCGTTTTTCGCTGGTGGGCACCAGTTTATTCTGGGGAGCGGGTGTCACGCTGCGTTTCCTGTTGGTGCTGTGGGTACCGGTGGCGCTGGGCATTACCGATAACGCTACGCCGACCTATCTCAACGCGATGGTAGCGATTGGTATCGTGGTTGGCGCAGGTGCGGCAGCGAAGCTGGTTACGCTGGAAACCGTGTCACGCTGTATGCCAGCCGGGATTTTGATTGGCGTGGTGGTACTGATTTTCTCCCTGCAACACGAGCTGTTGCCAGCCTATGCCTTATTGATGCTGATTGGCGTGCTGGGGGGCTTTTTTGTAGTACCGCTCAATGCGTTGCTACAGGAGCGGGGTAAAAAAAGCGTCGGGGCGGGGAATGCGATTGCAGTACAAAACCTTGGCGAAAACAGCGCCATGTTGTTGATGCTGGGCATTTACTCGCTGGCGGTAATGGTAGGCATCCCAGTCGTGCCCATTGGCATTGGCTTCGGTGCGCTATTTGCGCTGGCAATAACGGCGCTGTGGATCTGGCAGCGCCGTCATTAATATTTAACGCCGGTTTTAACCGGCGTTAATCTTATGGTGCAGGATAAGTATAAACCTGATGCACCGCTTCAATTTCAGCTAAAACTTCTTCGCTCAACTCCAGATGCAAACTTTCGACGTTAGTTTTCAGCTGCTCCATCGTGGTTGCGCCCAGCAGAGTGCTGGCAACAAACGGTTGACGGCGTACAAAAGCGAGCGCCATCTGAGCAGGATCCAGTCCATGACGTCTGGCAATATCAACATACGCCGCGACGGCTTTTTGCGTTTGCTCACCGCTATAGCGGGTGAACCGACTAAAGAGCGTATTACGTGCGCCAGCGGGTTTTGCACCGTTGAGATATTTCCCGGTCAGCGTGCCGAAACCTAGGCACGAATAGGCCAGCAGTTCGACCCCTTCATACTGGCTGACTTCTGCCAGACCTACTTCAAAACTGCGGTTTAACAGACTGTAGGGGTTCTGAATGGTGACAATACGCGGCAGATCGTGTTTGTCCGCCAGATGCAGGTAGCGCATTACGCCAAATGCAGTTTCGTTCGACACGCCGATATAACGAATTTTTCCCGCTCGTTGGTACTCTGCCAGTGCGTCCAGCGTATCCAGCAGCGAAACCGCAGGCGCAGAATCTGTCCAGCTATAACCGAGTTTGCCGAAGCAGTTGGTTGGGCGCTGCGGCCAGTGCACCTGATAAAGATCGAGGTAATCAGTCTGCAGACGCTTGAGGCTGTCATGCAGCGCTTCGCGGATATTCTTCCGATCCAGCGCCTGATCCGGGCGGATGCCCTTGTCATTATTGCGCGACGGTCCGCTCACTTTGGAGGCGATAATTAACTTTTCGCGGCTGCCATGTTTCGCCAGCCAGTTGCCGACGTAGGTTTCGGTTAACCCTTGCGTTTCGGGGCGCGGAGGTACTGGGTACATTTCGGCAACGTCGATAAGGTTAATGCCCTGAGCGACGGCATAGTCGAGTTGTGCGTGGGCGTCGGCTTCGCTGTTCTGTTCACCAAACGTCATCGTGCCAAGCCCCAGCGTGCTGACTTCCAGCGAACTGTGGGGTATACGGTGATATTGCATAGCCGTTTCCTTTTTATAATCACGACATAAGGAATATAAAAATGGCAGAGGGAAGGGAAAAGGGAAAGAGAAAAATCTTAAGGCCAGCCGGATGCTGACCTTATTTGTTAACGTTCAATTATTTGCGAAACATCATCACGGTTAATTTGCATCGCGTTACCTTGCTGATCGTGATAACTCACCAGCCCGGTATCATCATCAATTTCAGGTTTTCCATCGGTCAAAATCATACGGCCATCTTTGGTCGCCATGACGTAATCACTGGAACACCCGGAAACAGCAAACGCCAGTCCGACTGCAGAAATTATTACTGCCCATTTTTTCATCCGGTTATCCTCATTTGGCCCACCTATGATAATAGTCTGTTTATAAACCGACGTTATATATCTTGAAAGCAGGAAAATCTTAAACTGTGAGGGTAACAGGAGTGAGTACGCCCTCCCGCAGGAGAGCGTACGGAGTATCAGAGCGGATTCTTTTTGTTGCGAATCAGGTTGAGGCTTTCAACCGCAATAGAGAAGAACATCGCGAAGTAGATGTAACCTTTCGGTACGTGGATGTCGAAACTTTCCAGAATCAGGGTAAAGCCCACCAGAATCAGGAAAGAGAGCGCCAGCATTTTTACCGAAGGATGGCGTTCGACAAAATCACCAATCGAGCGCGCGGCGAACATCATCACGCCTACGGCAATCACCACGGCGGCCATCATAATAAACAGGTGATCTGACAGACCCACAGCGGTAATCACCGAGTCGAGGCTGAAGATAATATCCAGCAGCATAATCTGCACGATAGCGCCGAGGAATGATGAAACGCGTGTTTTCAGCCCTTCTTCTTCACCTTCAATGGATTCGTGGATTTCCTTGCTGGCTTTCCAGATAAGGAACAAGCCACCCAGAAGCAGAATCAAGTCACGGGCAGAAATTTCCTGACTGAATATTGTAAAAAGCGGATTTGTCAGGCGCGTAACCCAGGCGATTGATGCCAGCAGCGCCAGACGCATAACCATGGCTCCCGCCAACCCCAGACGGCGCGCATGAGCACGTTGTGCTGTGGGAAGCTTTGCCACCACCAGAGAAAGGAAAATAATATTGTCGATCCCAAGAACGATCTCCAGCAGCGTCAGCGTACCGAGCGCAAGCCAGGCGTTAGGATCGGTTATCCATGCAAATAACATCTAAAAAGCCCTGCCAAAAAAATGAAGCGGTAATTATATGCCCGGAAAGCGGCAGGTCAAAGCGATGGCTACTGGATCAGAAAATGACGGGCCAGCAGCGCACTGGTGAAATTTTTCTTCAAATAAAAGCCGCGCGGCAGCGTCAGAATCCGTTCGCCCCGGGCACCAATGGCTTCGGTAAGCGCTTTCGCATTCGCTGCTTTCGGTCGTATCTGTAAATACTCCCCGTGACGAGCGGTAATCCGCTCAACCTGACCGAGAACAATCATATCCATTAATTCTTCCCAGTCTTCGCGTAGCTGCCGGTCTTCCTCTTCATTCGGGCTCCACAGCAACGGTGATCCAACGCGACGCTGCGCCAGCGGGATGCTGCGCTCGCCTTCAACCGGTATCCACAGTACGCGTTTGAGTTTGTGGCGCACGTGGCTGGTTTCCCAGGTCACCCCGCTATTGCCCGTTAACGGGGCAACACAAACGAATGTTGTTTCCAGCGGACGACCAAGACTATCCACAGGGATAGTTTTAAGTTCCACGCCCAGAGCAGCAAAATCTTGCTCAGGTTTACTCCCTGCGCTGGCACCTAGCCAGATCTCCAGTAACACGCCAATCCAGCCCTTATCGCGTTTTAAATTCTCTGGCGTAACCAGCCCGGCAAGTGCCGCCAGTTCTCCCAATGTATAACCAGAAAGTTGCTGTGCTTGCGCTAACAACTGTTCTTCAGTTTCGGGAGGAGAGAGCAGTGGGCGAGGTTGGGACATGTCATGATACCTTGGTTAAAAAACAAACAGCAATTATGTGCCGAATATTCGCAGTGTAACTTTTTCCACATGCGTTGTTCAATTCTCTGATTTATATTGCTTTTTAGGTTGCCGGTAATCGAGTTGCGCAACACTGCAACGGGTTTTCCAAATCTGGTCACTGAAAATAAACAGGATCTTACACTATGTTATCCACAGAAAGCTGGGATAACTGTGAAAAACCTCCACTACTGTTTCCATTTACAGCCTTGACGTGCGACGAAACTCCAGTTTTTAGTGGTTCAGTGCTTAACTTAGTGGCACATTCTGTGGATAAATACCGCATTGGTTGATCTTTCGCCAACCCGTAAATGAGAGGTGTGACCTGGGTCACGAATTACTCTTTTTTATTACTTAAATTACATGTAATGCATTGACTGATAATGAATATTTTAAAATGTCTATATCGGGCTTATTCAGAATGCTCCGGGTTTTCCCGTAGTAATTCCGTAGTTCTTCACAACTCTATCCACAGAAAAGGTGAATAAAAACGGCTATCCACCCCTTCCTCTGTTTATAACTCTGCACATAACTGTGAGTTATTCAATTGTTATTAGTGTGTAATGCCCTGCAGAGAGTGGTTTACCGTCTTCCTGGAGTATGAAACAATCATTCGTATATAAAGCTTTATATTGAGGTAGTCCGGTGATTGATGACGATGGCTACCGCCCAAACGTAGGTATCGTGATTTGTAATCGCCAGGGGCAGGTAATGTGGGCCCGGCGATTTGGTCAGCACTCCTGGCAATTTCCGCAAGGCGGAATTAACCCCGGAGAATCCGCAGAGCAGGCGATGTACCGTGAATTGTTTGAAGAAGTAGGATTAAGCCGCAAAGACGTTCGAATCCTTGCTTCAACGCGTAACTGGTTGCGCTACAAATTACCGAAACGTTTGGTGCGTTGGGACACGAAGCCGGTTTGTATCGGCCAAAAACAAAAATGGTTTCTCTTGCAGCTGGTGAGCGGCGATGCAGAAATCAATATGCAAACCAGCAGTACACCAGAGTTTGACGGCTGGCGATGGGTAAGTTACTGGTATCCGGTCAGACAGGTGGTGTCATTTAAACGTGATGTCTACCGTAGGGTAATGAAAGAGTTCGCGAGTGTGGTGATGTCACTGCAGGAAAATACGCCAAAACCACAAAACGCATCTGCTTATCGACGTAAAAGAGGTTAAGTCACGCCAATTATGCTCACTCGCCTGCGCGAAATAGTCGAAAAGGTAGCCAGCGCACCACGCCTGAATGAGGCGTTAAATATTCTGGTTACCGACATCTGTCTTGCGATGGATACCGAGGTCTGTTCGGTCTACCTGGCCGATCATGATCGACGTTGTTACTACCTGATGGCGACCCGGGGGCTGAAAAAACCACGCGGTCGCACTGTAACGCTCGCGTTTGATGAAGGGATCGTCGGCCTGGTTGGCAGGCTGGCGGAACCGATAAACCTTGCAGATGCGCAAAAGCACCCCAGCTTCAAATACATCCCCTCCGTAAAAGAAGAACGTTTCCGCGCGTTTTTAGGCGTACCAATTATTCAACGTCGCCAGTTGCTTGGTGTACTGGTGGTACAGCAACGAGAGTTGCGCCAGTATGACGAAAGTGAAGAATCCTTCCTGGTGACGCTTGCCACCCAGATGGCTGCGATTCTTTCTCAGTCGCAGTTGACTGCCTTGTTTGGGCAATATCGCCAGACGCGAATCCGCGCATTACCGGCAGCACCTGGTGTGGCGATTGCCGAAGGCTGGCAGGATGCCACGTTACCTTTAATGGAACAGGTGTATCAGGCATCAACGCTGGATCCGGCTCTGGAACGCGAACGACTGACCGGGGCGCTGGAAGAAGCGGCAAACGAGTTTCGCCGCTACAGCAAACGCTTTGCCGCCGGTGCACAAAAAGAAACGGCGGCTATTTTCGATCTTTACTCGCACCTGCTTTCGGACACCCGGCTGCGTCGCGAATTGTTTGCCGAGGTTGATAAAGGCTCGGTGGCAGAGTGGGCGGTAAAAACGGTCATTGAAAAATTTGCCGAACAGTTTGCCGCGCTAAGCGATAACTATCTCAAAGAGCGGGCTGGCGATTTACGTGCGCTGGGTCAGCGATTGCTGTTTCATCTTGATGACGCTAATCAAGGGCCGAACGCCTGGCCGGAACGTTTCATTCTGGTGGCAGATGAACTGTCAGCGACAACTCTTGCTGAGCTGCCCCAGGATCGCTTAGTCGGTGTTGTCGTGCGAGATGGCGCAGCCAACTCCCATGCTGCGATCATGGTACGTGCGCTGGGGATCCCTACCGTGATGGGCGCGGATATTCAGCCTTCGGTGCTGCATCGTAGGACGCTGATCGTTGATGGCTATCGCGGTGAATTGCTGGTCGATCCGGAGCCGGTACTGCTGCAAGAATATCAGCGGCTAATTAGTGAAGAGATTGAGCTTAGCCGTCTGGCGGAAGATGACGTCAATTTACCCGCGCAGTTAAAAAGCGGTGAGCGTATAAAAGTCATGCTCAATGCTGGTTTAAGCCCGGAACATGAAGAAAAACTGGGCAGCCGTATTGATGGCATCGGTCTTTATCGCACTGAAATCCCATTCATGCTGCAAAGTGGTTTTCCGTCGGAAGAAGAACAGGTGGCGCAGTATCAGGGGATGCTGCAAATGTTCAATGATAAACCCGTCACCTTGCGTACGCTGGATGTCGGAGCAGATAAGCAGCTGCCTTACATGCCGATCAGCGAAGAGAATCCATGCCTGGGTTGGCGTGGGATTCGCATTACGCTCGATCAGCCGGAGATCTTCTTGATCCAGGTGCGGGCGATGCTGCGTGCTAACGCCGCTACGGGCAACCTGAATATTCTGTTGCCGATGGTCACAAGCCTCGATGAAGTTGACGAAGCTCGCCGCCTGATTGAACGTGCCGGACGTGAAGTCGAGGAGATGATCGGTTACGAAATTCCCAAACCACGTATCGGCATCATGCTGGAAGTACCGTCAATGGTATTTATGCTGCCGCATCTGGCAAAGCGGGTCGATTTTATCTCTGTTGGCACCAACGATCTGACTCAATACATCCTGGCCGTTGATCGTAACAATACCCGGGTGGCGAACATTTATGACAGTCTTCATCCTGCAATGTTACGAGCTCTGGCGATGATCGCCCGGGAAGCGGAAATACATGGAATCGATCTCCGTTTGTGCGGTGAAATGGCGGGCGATCCCATGTGCGTGGCAATCCTCATTGGGCTTGGGTATCGCCATCTGTCTATGAACGGACGTTCTGTAGCGCGCGTAAAATACCTGCTGCGGCGCATTGATTTTGCCGAAGCAGAAAATCTTGCGCAGCGTAGTCTGGAAGCGCAACTGGCGACCGAAGTTCGCCATCAGGTTGCAGCCTTTATGGAGCGTCGCGGCATGGGCGGGCTGATTCGCGGAGGGTTATAGCGCGGATCATATACATATCTTTTAACGGTATCCGGCAACCAGCCAGGTCCCCTTGTGCTATTATTCGCACCTTTGGAGCGCCTGAAACCTGCGGCGCGCATTTCAATCGCTGTTCTCTTTCAGCGAAATAACAAGAACTTGTGGTGACAGATGACCAGTAGCTATCTGCATTTTCCGGAGTTTGATCCGGTCATTTTCTCAATAGGACCCGTGGCGCTTCACTGGTACGGCCTGATGTATCTGGTGGGTTTCATTTTTGCAATGTGGCTGGCAACACGTCGGGCGAATCGTCCGGGCAGCGGCTGGACCAAAAATGAAGTTGAAAACTTACTCTATGCGGGCTTCCTCGGCGTCTTCCTCGGGGGACGTATTGGTTATGTTCTGTTCTACAATTTCCCGCAGTTTATGGCCGATCCGCTGTATCTGTTCCGTGTCTGGGACGGCGGCATGTCCTTCCACGGCGGCCTGATTGGCGTTATCGTGGTGATGATTATCTTCGCCCGCCGTACTAAACGTTCCTTCTTCCAGGTCTCTGATTTTATCGCACCGCTCATTCCGTTTGGTCTTGGTGCCGGGCGTCTGGGCAACTTTATTAACGGTGAATTGTGGGGCCGCGTTGACCCGAACTTCCCGTTTGCCATGCTGTTCCCTGGCTCCCGTACAGAAGATATTTTGCTGCTGCAAACCAACCCGCAGTGGCAATCCATTTTCGACACTTACGGTGTGCTGCCGCGCCACCCATCACAGCTTTACGAGCTGCTGCTGGAAGGTGTGGTGCTGTTTATTATCCTCAACCTGTATATTCGTAAACCGCGCCCAATGGGAGCTGTCTCAGGCTTGTTCCTGATTGGCTACGGCGCGTTTCGCATCATTGTTGAGTTTTTCCGCCAGCCCGACGCGCAGTTTACCGGTGCCTGGGTGCAGTACATCAGCATGGGGCAAATTCTTTCCATCCCGATGATTGTCGCGGGTGTGATCATGATGGTCTGGGCATATCGTCGCAGCCCACAGCAACACGTTTCCTGAGGAACCATGAAACAGTATTTAGAACTGATGCAAAAAGTGCTCGACGAAGGCACACAGAAAAACGACCGTACCGGAACCGGAACGCTTTCCATTTTTGGTCATCAGATGCGTTTTAACCTGCAGGATGGATTCCCGCTGGTGACAACTAAACGTTGCCACCTGCGTTCCATCATCCATGAACTGCTGTGGTTTTTGCAGGGCGACACTAACATTGCTTATCTACACGAAAACAATGTCACCATCTGGGACGAATGGGCCGATGAAAACGGCGACCTCGGGCCAGTGTATGGTAAACAGTGGCGCGCCTGGCCAACGCCGGATGGTCGTCATATTGACCAGATCACTACGGTACTGAACCAGCTGAAAAACGACCCGGATTCGCGCCGCATTATTGTTTCAGCGTGGAACGTAGGCGAACTGGATAAAATGGCGCTGGCACCGTGCCATGCATTCTTCCAGTTCTATGTGGCAGACGGCAAACTCTCTTGTCAGCTTTATCAGCGCTCCTGTGACGTCTTCCTCGGCCTGCCGTTTAACATTGCCAGCTACGCGTTACTGGTGCATATGATGGCGCAGCAGTGCGATCTGGAAGTGGGCGATTTTGTCTGGACGGGGGGCGACACGCACCTGTACAGCAATCATATGGATCAAACTCATCTGCAATTAAGCCGCGAACCGCGTCCGCTGCCGAAGTTGATTATCAAACGTAAACCCGAATCCATCTTCGACTACCGTTTCGAAGATTTTGAGATTGAAGGCTACGATCCACATCCGGGCATTAAAGCGCCGGTGGCTATCTAATTACGAAACATCCTGCCAGAGCCGACGCCAGTGTGCGTCGGTTTTTTTTACCCTCCATTAAATTCTTCGAGACACCTTCCCGAAATTTTGCAACGTCCTGCAACGGCGTAAATAGTCCGGAAGATGCGCCGAAGAAATAGAAACTGGCCCTCGTCTTTTTTTCTCCTTGCTCCATACTGCCGGCATGAAAACACAACGTGGTTATACGCTGATTGAAACGCTGGTCGCGATGCTGATTTTGGTCATGCTAAGTGCAAGTGGACTCTATGGCTGGCAATACTGGCAGCAGTCGCAACGGCTATGGCAAACCGCCAGCCAGGCGCGGGACTATTTGCTCTATTTACGTGAAGATGCCAACTGGCATAACCGCGACCACAGTATCAGTGTTATCAGGGAGGGGACGTTATGGTGCCTTGTGAGTTCCGTTGCTGGGGCGAATACCTGTCATGGCAGTTCACCATTGGTCTTTGTGCCACGCTGGCCCGAAGTCGAAATGAGCGACCTGACACCTTCGCTTGCTTTCTTTGGCCTGCGCAGTACCGCATGGGCCGGGCATATTCGCTTCAAAAACTCAACGGGCGAGTGGTGGCTGGTGGTTTCGCCGTGGGGAAGACTCCGGCTTTGTCAGCAAGGAGAAACAGAAGGATGCCTGTAAAAGAGCAAGGTTTTTCTCTGCTGGAAGTGTTGATTGCTATGGCGATCAGTAGCGTATTGTTGCTGGGAGCGGCACGCTTTCTGCCTGCGTTACAGCGTGAAAGTTTAACGGGCACCCGTAAGCTGGCGCTGGAAGATGAAATCTGGCTGCGGGTATTTACCGTCGCGAAGCATCTCCAGAGGGCGGGTTATTGTCATGGCAGCTGTACCGGCGAAGGGCTGGAAATTGTCGGACAGGGTGACTGTATCATTGTGCAGTGGGATGCGAACAGTAACGGTATCTGGGATCGCGAACCGGTAAAAGAGTCCGACCAGATTGGATTTCGTCTGAAGGAGCATGTGCTGGAAACGCTACGCGGTGCGACATCCTGTGAAGGTAAGGGCTGGGATAAAGTCACTAATCCGGATGCCATCATTATCGACACTTTTCAGGTCGTACGTCAGGATGTCAGCGGCTTCTCGCCGGTGTTGACGGTTAATATGCGTGCTGCCAGTAAGTCTGAACCGCAAACCGTGGTGAATGCCAGCTATAGCGTGACAGGATTCAACCTGTGAACCGCGAAAAGGGTGTTTCGTCACTGGCTCTGGTCCTGATGCTGCTGGTTTTGGGTAGCTTGCTATTACAAGGAATGAGCCAACAGGATCGCAGTTTTGCCTCTCGCGTGAGCATGGAAAGTCAGTCATTGCGCCGCCAGGCCATCGTTCAGTCGGCGCTGGCGTGGGGAAAAATGCACTCCTGGCAGACGCAGCCAGCAGTTCAGTGCTCGCAGTACGCTGGAACCGATGCCCGGGTTTGTTTGCGTTTACTGGCAGATAATGAAGCCTTATTGATTGCCGGTTATGAAGGCGTTTCGTTGTGGCGAACAGGCGAAGTCATCAATGGAAACATCGTTTTTTCGCCATGCGGCTGGAGCGATTTTTGTCCGCTGAAAGAGGGCGGCGTTATGTCAGCTTCCCTGAAGAATCAACAAGGCTTTAGCCTGCCGGAGGTAATGTTGGCGATGGTGTTGATGGTGGTGATTGTCACTGCGTTATCGGGTTTCCAGCGAACATTAATGAACAGTCTTGCCAGCAGAAACCAGTACCAACAGCTCTGGCGGCATGGTTGGCAGCAAACGCAACTGCGCGCGATTTCGCCACCTGCCAACTGGCAGGTCAACCGAATGCAGACATCGCAGGCGGGATGTGTCAGCATCAGCGTTACGCTAGTTTCACCCGGGGGCAGAGAAGGCGAGATGACTCGCCTGCATTGCCCGAATCGTCAGTAGTCAGGAGCCGCTATGTTAAGGGTCTACCATTCCAATCGTCTGGACGTGCTGGAAGCGTTGATGGAGTTTATTGTCGAACGCGAACGGCTGGACGATCCTTTCGAACCAGAGATGATTCTGGTGCAAAGTACCGGTATGGCACAGTGGCTGCAAATGACTCTGTCGCAAAAGTTTGGTATTGCGGCAAACATTGATTTTCCGCTGCCTGCGAGCTTTATCTGGGATATGTTCGTCCGGGTGTTACCGGAGATCCCCAAAGAGAGCGCCTTTAACAAACAGAGCATGAGCTGGAAACTGATGACTCTGCTGCCGCAATTGCTGGATCGCGAAGACTTTACCCTGTTGCGGCATTATCTGACTGACGATAGCGACAAGCGAAAACTGTTTCAGCTTTCTTCAAAAGCGGCGGACCTGTTTGACCAGTATCTGGTCTATCGTCCGGACTGGCTGGCACAGTGGGAAACAGGACATTTGGTTGAAGGGCTGGGAGAGGCACAGGCCTGGCAAGCGCCGTTGTGGAAGGCGCTGGTGGAATATACACATGAACTCGGACAACCGCGCTGGCACCGCGCCAATCTCTATCAGCGCTTTATCGAAACGCTGGAGTCCGCGACGACCTGCCCGCCGGGGTTACCTTCGCGCGTCTTTATATGCGGTATTTCCGCGTTACCGCCTGTTTATCTCCAGGCGCTCCAGGCGCTGGGTAAACATATTGAAATCCATCTCCTGTTTACCAACCCCTGCCGTTATTACTGGGGCGATATTAAAGATCCTGCTTATCTGGCGAAACTGCTGACCCGTCAGCGTCGACACAGTTTTGAAGATCGCGAATTGCCGCTATTTCGCGATAGCGAAAATGCCGGGCAGCTCTTTAACAGCGATGGTGAACAGGATGTCGGCAACCCGCTGCTGGCTTCATGGGGTAAGCTTGGGCGCGACTACATTTATCTCCTTTCTGACCTGGAGAGCAGCCAGGAGCTGGACGCCTTTGTCGATGTCACGCCAGATAACCTGCTGCATAACATTCAGTCTGACATTCTGGAACTGGAAAACCGCGCCGTTGCTGGTGTGAACATCGAAGATTTTTCCCGTAGCGATAACAAACGCCCGCTTGATCCACTGGATAGCAGTATCACCTTCCACGTTTGCCATAGCCCGCAGCGTGAAGTTGAAGTTTTGCACGATCGCCTGCTGGCGATGCTGGAGGAAGACCCGACACTTACTCCGCGCGACATCATCGTGATGGTGGCCGACATCGACAGCTACAGTCCGTTTATTCAGGCAGTGTTTGGTAGCGCACCTGCGGATCGTTACCTGCCTTACGCCATTTCCGACCGTCGTGCGCGGCAGTCACATCCGGTACTGGAAGCGTTTATCAGCCTGTTATCACTGCCTGACAGTCGCTTTGTGTCAGAGGATGTGCTGGCGCTGCTGGATGTGCCGGTGCTGGCGGCGCGGTTTGACATCACCGAAGAAGGGCTGCGTTATTTACGCCAGTGGGCCAACGAGTCCGGCATTCGTTGGGGCATAGATGACGACAACGTTCGCGAGCTGGAACTCCCCGCCACCGGACAACACACCTGGCGATTTGGCCTGACGCGTATGTTGTTGGGCTACGCGATGGAGAGCGCGCAGGGCGAGTGGCAATCGGTTCTACCTTATGATGAATCGAGCGGCTTAATTGCAGAACTGGTGGGGCATCTGGCTTCACTGCTAATGCAGCTAAACATCTGGCGTCGCGGGCTGGCACAGGAGCGTCCGCTGGAAGAGTGGTTGCCGGTTTGTCGCGATATGCTCAACGCCTTCTTCCTGCCGGATGCGGAAACCGAAGCGGCGATGACGCTGATCGAACAACAATGGCAGGCGATTATCGCCGAAGGTTTAGGTGCGCAGTATGGCGACGCGGTGCCGCTGTCACTATTGCGTGATGAACTGGCACAGCGTCTGGATCAAGAACGTATCAGCCAGCGTTTTCTCGCCGGACCGGTTAACATTTGTACTCTGATGCCAATGCGTTCAATTCCGTTCAAAGTGGTTTGCCTGCTGGGAATGAACGACGGCGTTTATCCACGTCAGCTTGCGCCATTGGGCTTTGACCTGATGAGCCAGAAACCGAAGCGTGGCGACCGTAGCCGTCGCGATGACGACCGCTACCTGTTCCTGGAAGCGTTAATTTCCGCGCAGCAAAAACTCTATATCAGCTATATCGGGCGTTCCATTCAGGATAACAGTGAACGTTTCCCGTCGGTACTGGTGCAGGAACTGATCGACTACATCGGGCAAAGTCATTATCTACCGGGCGATGAAGCGCTCAACTGTGATGAAAGCGAGGCAAGGGTAAAAGCGCATCTTACTTGCCTCCATACCCGGATGCCGTTTGATCCGCAAAACTACCAGCCAGGCGAACGACAAAGCTATGCTCGTGAATGGCTACCTGCGGCCAGCCAGGCTGGTAAAGCACATTCTGAATTTGTTCAGCCGCTGCCGTTTACCTTACCGGAAACCGTGCCGCTGGAAACGCTACAACGATTCTGGGCACATCCGGTGCGGGCGTTCTTCCAGATGCGTTTGCAGGTGAACTTCCGTACTGAAGACAGCGAAATCCCCGACACCGAGCCATTTATTCTGGAAGGACTTAGCCGTTATCAAATCAATCAGCAGTTATTGAATGCACTGGTTGAGCAGGATGATGCCGAACGCTTGTTCCGCCGCTTCCGGGCGGCAGGGGATTTACCGTATGGCGCTTTTGGTGAAATTTTCTGGGAAACACAGTGCCAGGAGATGCAGCAGCTTGCCGACAGAGTCATTGCCTGTCGCCAGCCGGGGCAGAGTATGGAAATTGATCTCGCTTGCAACGGTGTGCAGATAACTGGCTGGTTGCCGCAGGTGCAGCCGGATGGCTTGTTGCGCTGGCGTCCCTCTTTATTAAGTGTGGCGCAGGGAATGCAACTTTGGCTGGAACACCTTGTCTACTGTGCCAGCGGTGGTAATGGTGAAAGTCGCCTTTTTCTACGCAAAGACGGCGAGTGGCGTTTTCCGCCGCTTGCAGCCGAACAGGCTTTGCATTACCTCTCACAACTGATTGAGGGGTATCGTGAAGGGATGTCCGCGCCATTGCTGGTGTTACCTGAAAGTGGCGGCGCGTGGCTAAAAACCTGTTATGACGCGCAAAACGATGCCATGCTGGATGACGATTCCACGTTGCAAAAAGCCCGTACGAAATTCCTTCAGGCTTACGAAGGCAACATGATGGTGCGTGGCGAAGGTGATGATATCTGGTATCAAAGGCTCTGGCGGCAATTAACACCAGAGACAATGGAGGCAATCGTTGAACAGTCGCAACGTTTCCTGTTACCGCTGTTTCGCTTTAATCAGTCATGAGCGCTGTATGAAAATTGCGCAATCTATCCGCTTACTTTATGATGCGCACCAGTCACGGACTGATGGTTATATAAACATAGGCTGACTCGTGCAGCACAAGATTAAATTCTGGCAGATGATTTGCGTTAACCTGTTGAATCTGGCCAGAAAATAAAGTTGATTATGAGGTCCGTGAATGCCCCGCAGCACCTGGTTCAAAGCATTATTGTTGTTAGTTGCCCTTTGGGCACCCTTAAGTCAGGCAGAAACGGGATGGCAGCCGATTCAGGAAACCATCCGTAAAAGTGATAAAGATAACCGCCAGTATCAGGCTATACGTCTGGATAACGGTATGGTGGTCTTGCTGGTTTCTGATCCGCAGGCAGTTAAATCGCTCTCGGCGCTGGTGGTGCCCGTTGGGTCGCTGGAAGATCCCGAGGCGTACCAGGGGCTGGCACATTACCTTGAACATATGAGTCTGATGGGGTCGAAAAAGTACCCGCAGGCTGACAGTCTGGCCGAATATCTCAAAATGCACGGTGGCAGCCACAATGCCAGCACGGCACCGTATCGCACGGCTTTCTATCTGGAAGTTGAGAACGACGCCTTGCCCGGTGCGGTAGACCGCCTGGCGGACGCTATTGCAGAACCCTTGCTCGACAAGAAATACGCCGAACGTGAGCGTAATGCAGTGAACGCTGAATTAACCATGGCGCGTACGCGTGACGGGATGCGCATGGCACAGGTCAGCGCAGAAACCATTAACCCGGCACATCCCGGTTCAAAGTTTTCTGGTGGTAACCTCGAAACTTTAAGCGACAAACCTGGTAATCCGGTGCAGCAGGCGCTGAAAGATTTCCACGAGAAGTACTATTCCGCTAATCTGATGAAGGCGGTTATTTACAGCAATAAACCGCTGCCGGAGTTGGCAAAAATGGCGGCGGACACTTTTGGTCGCGTGCCGAACAAAGAGAGCAAAAAACCGGAAATCACCGTGCCGGTAGTCACCGACGCGCAAAAGGGCATTATCATTCATTACGTCCCGGCGCTGCCGCGTAAAGTTCTGCGCGTTGAGTTTCGCATCGATAACAACTCAGCGAAGTTCCGTAGTAAAACGGATGAATTGATTACCTATCTGATTGGTAATCGCAGCCCAGGTACACTGTCTGACTGGCTGCAAAAGCAGGGATTAGTTGAGGGCATTAGCGCCAACTCCGATCCTATCGTCAACGGCAACAGCGGCGTATTAGCGATCTCTGCGTCTTTAACCGATAAAGGTCTGGCGAATCGCGATCAGGTTGTGGCGGCAATTTTTAGCTATCTCAATCTGTTACGTGAAAAAGGCATTGATAAACAATACTTCGATGAACTGGCGAATGTGCTGGATATCGACTTCCGTTATCCGTCGATCACCCGTGATATGGATTACGTCGAATGGCTGGCAGATACCATGATTCGCGTTCCTGTTGAGCATACGCTGGATGCAGTCAATATTGCCGATCGGTACGATGCTAAAGCAGTAAAGGAACGTCTGGCGATGATGACGCCGCAGAATGCGCGTATCTGGTATATCAGCTCGAAAGAGCCGCACAATAAAACGGCTTATTTTGTCGATGCGCCGTATCAGGTCGATAAAATTAGCGCACAAACTTTCGCTGACTGGCAGAAAAAAGCCGCCGACATTGCGCTCTCTTTGCCAGAGCTTAACCCTTATATTCCTGATGATTTCTCGCTGATTAAGTCAGAGAAGAAATACGACCATCCAGAGCTGATTGTTGATGAGTCGAATCTGCGCGTGGTGTATGCGCCAAGCCGTTATTTTGCCAGCGAGCCCAAAGCTGATGTCAGCCTGATTTTGCGTAATCCGAAAGCCATGGACAGCGCCCGCAATCAGGTGATGTTTGCGCTCAATGATTATCTCGCAGGGCTGGAGCTTGATCAGTTAAGCAACCAGGCGTCGGTTGGTGGCATAAGTTTTTCCACCAACGCTAACAACGGCCTTATGGTTAATGCCAATGGTTACACCCAGCGCCTGCCGCAGCTGTTCCAGGCATTGCTCGAGGGGTACTTTAGCTATACCGCTACGGAAGATCAGCTTGAGCAGGCGAAGTCCTGGTATAACCAGATGATGGATTCCGCAGAAAAGGGCAAAGCGTTCGAGCAGGCGATTATGCCCGCGCAGATGCTCTCGCAAGTGCCGTACTTCTCGCGAGATGAACGGCGTAAAATTTTGCCCTCCATTACTTTGAAAGAGGTGCTGGCCTATCGCGACGGCTTAAAATCAGGGGCTCGACCAGAGTTTATGGTTATCGGCAACATGACCGAGGCCCAGGCAACAACGCTGGCACGCGATGTGCAAAAACAGTTGGGCGCTGATGGGTCAGAGTGGTGTCGTAACAAAGATGTAGTGGTCGATAAAAAACAATCCGTCATCTTTGAAAAAGCCGGTAACAGCACCGACTCCGCACTGGCAGCGGTATTTGTACCGACTGGCTACGATGAATACACCAGCTCAGCCTATAGCTCTCTGTTGGGGCAGATCGTACAGCCGTGGTTCTACAATCAGTTGCGTACCGAAGAACAGTTGGGCTATGCCGTGTTTGCGTTTCCAATGAGCGTGGGGCGTCAGTGGGGCATGGGCTTCCTTTTGCAAAGCAATGATAAACAGCCTTCATTCTTGTGGGAGCGTTACAAGGCGTTTTTCCCAACCGCAGAGGCAAAATTGCGGGCGATGAAGCCAGAAGAGTTTGCGCAAATCCAGGAGGCGGTAATTACCCAGATGCTGCAGGCACCGCAAACGCTCGGCGAAGAAGCATCGAAGTTAAGTAAAGATTTCGATCGCGGCAATATGCGCTTCGATTCGCGTGATAAAATCGTGGCCCAGATAAAACTGCTGACGCCGCAAAAACTTGCTGATTTCTTCCATCAGGCGGTGGTCGAGCCGCAAGGCATGGCTATTCTGTCGCAGATTTCCGGCAGCCAGAACGGGAAAGCCGAATATGTGCATCCTGAAGGCTGGAAAGTGTGGGAGAACGTCAGCGCGTTGCAGCAAACAATGCCCCTGATGAGTGAAAAGAATGAGTGATGTCGCCGAGACACTAGATCCTTTGCGCTTGCCCTTACAGGGCGAGCGCCTGATTGAAGCCTCTGCCGGCACAGGCAAAACCTTTACGATTGCGGCGCTCTATTTGCGCCTGTTACTTGGACTAGGCGGTTCCGCCGCCTTTCCCCGCCCGCTGACCGTTGAAGAACTGCTGGTGGTCACCTTTACCGAGGCTGCCACGGCAGAATTGCGCGGTCGTATCCGTAGCAATATCCACGAGTTGCGCATCGCCTGTCTGCGTGAAACCACCGACAATCCACTGTACGAACGCCTGCTGGAAGAGATCGACGATAAAGCGCAAGCCGCGCAGTGGTTGTTGTTAGCCGAACGGCAGATGGATGAAGCGGCAGTCTTTACTATTCACGGCTTTTGCCAGCGCATGCTCAACCTGAATGCCTTTGAATCCGGCATGCTGTTTGAGCAGCAGCTGATTGAAGATGAGTCTCTGCTACGCTACCAGGCCTGCGCCGATTTCTGGCGTCGCCACTGCTACCCGCTGCCGCGTGAAATAGCCCAGGTCGTCTTTGAAACCTGGAAAGGGCCGCAGGCGTTGCTGCGCGATATTAATCGTTATCTGCAAGGCGAAGCGCCGGTTATCAAAGCACCGCCGCCCGATGATGAAACGCTGGCTTCCCGTCACGCGCAAATTGTGGCGCGTATTGATACGGTAAAACAGCAGTGGCGCGACGCAGTGGGTGAACTGGATGCGCTGATCGAATCTTCTGGTATTGATCGACGCAAGTTTAACCGTAGCAATCAGGCTAAATGGATCGACAAGATCAGCGCCTGGGCAGAAGAAGAGACAAACAGTTATCAGTTGCCGGAGTCGCTGGAAAAATTCTCCCAGCGTTTCTTAGAAGATCGCACGAAGGCCGGGGGGGAAACCCCGCGACATCCACTGTTTGAGGCGATCGATCAACTGCTTGCAGAACCATTGTCGATCCGCGATCTGGTGATCACCCGCGCATTGGCTGAGATCCGCGAAACAGTAGCGCGTGAAAAACGCCGCCGTGGCGAATTGGGTTTTGATGACATGTTAAGTCGGCTCGATTCCGCGCTGCGTAGCGAAAGCGGTGAGGTGTTGGCAGCGGCGATCCGTACGCGATTCCCGGTGGCAATGATCGATGAATTTCAGGATACCGACCCCCAGCAGTACCGAATTTTTCGCCGTATCTGGCACCATCAGCCGGAAACCGCATTGTTGCTAATTGGCGACCCGAAGCAGGCCATATATGCATTCCGGGGTGCGGATATCTTCACTTATATGAAGGCGCGTAGCGAAGTTCACGCCCACTACACTTTAGACATCAACTGGCGTTCCGCACCAGGAATGGTGAACAGTGTGAACAAGCTTTTCAGCCAGACTGATGACGCGTTCATGTTTCGCGAAATACCGTTTATTCCAGTGAAATCAGCCGGGAAAAATCAGGCGTTACGTTTTGTCTTTAAAGGTGAAACGCAGCCTGCGATGAAAATGTGGCTGATGGAAGGCGAAAGCTGCGGCGTTGGCGACTATCAAAGTACCATGGCGCAGGTATGTGCTGCGCAAATCCGCGACTGGCTACAAGCCGGACAGCGGGGCGAAGCGTTGCTGATGAACGGCGACGAAGCGCGTCCGGTGCGTGCTTCGGACATCAGTGTGCTGGTGCGCAGCCGCCAGGAGGCCGCCCAGGTGCGCGATGCCTTAACGTTGCTGGAAATCCCTTCCGTTTACCTTTCGAACCGCGACAGTGTTTTTGAAACTCTGGAAGCGCAGGAAATGCTTTGGTTGTTGCAGGCGGTGATGACGCCCGAACGTGAGAACACCCTGCGCAGTGCGCTGGCAACGTCAATGATGGGGCTGAATGCGCTGGATATTGAAACGCTGAATAATGACGAACATGCGTGGGATGCGGTAGTTGAAGAGTTCGATGGTTATCGGCAAATCTGGCGCAAACGTGGCGTTATGCCGATGCTGCGGGCGCTGATGTCGGCGCGTAACATTGCAGAAAACTTGCTGGCAACGGCAGGCGGTGAGCGGCGTCTTACCGATATCTTGCATATCAGCGAACTGCTACAAGAAGCCGGAACGCAGCTGGAAAGTGAACATGCGCTGGTACGCTGGTTATCGCAACATATCCTCGAGCCAGACAGTAATGCCTCCAGCCAACAAATGCGCCTCGAAAGTGATAAACATCTGGTACAGATTGTCACGATCCATAAATCAAAAGGGCTGGAATATCCGCTGGTCTGGTTGCCATTTATTACCAATTTCCGCGTCCAGGATCAGGCGTTTTATCACGATCGCCACTCGTTTGAGGCTGTTCTGGATCTTAACGCTGCGCCAGAAAGTGTCGATCTCGCGGAGGCCGAACGTCTGGCGGAAGATCTGCGTTTGCTTTACGTGGCGCTGACGCGTTCGGTTTGGCATTGCAGTCTCGGCGTTGCACCGCTGGTGCGCCGTCGTGGCGATAAAAAAGGTGACACCGACGTCCACCAAAGTGCGCTCGGGCGTTTGCTGCAAAAAGGGGAACCGCAAGATGCGGCAGGGCTTCGCACCTGTATTGAAGCGTTATGCGATGATGATATTGCCTGGCAAACGGCACAAACTGGTGATAACCAGCCCTGGCAGGTTAATGATGTTTTAACTGCAGAACTGAATGCGAGGACGCTACAACGATTGCCCGGCGATAACTGGCGCGTCACCAGCTACTCTGGTTTGCAACAGCGTGGTCACGGTATCGCCCAGGATTTGATGCCTCGGCTGGATGTCGATGCTGCAGGCGTTGCCAGCGTCGTTGAAGAACCGACGTTAACACCACATCAGTTTCCGCGCGGTGCGTCACCGGGGACGTTCTTGCACAGTTTGTTTGAAGACCTGGATTTTACCCAGCCGGTTGACCCGAACTGGGTGCGGGAAAAACTGGAACTCGGCGGCTTTGAATCGCAGTGGGAACCGGTATTGACCGAGTGGATCACGGCTGTCCTCCAGGCACCTCTCAATGAAACCGGCGTAAGCCTGAGTCAACTTTCCGCCCGCAATAAACAGGTGGAGATGGAGTTTTATCTGCCGATTAGTGAACCGCTTATCGCCAGTCAGCTTGATACGTTAATCCGCCAGTTTGACCCGCTATCCGCAGGCTGCCCGCCGCTGGAGTTCATGCAGGTACGTGGCATGTTAAAAGGCTTTATCGACCTGGTGTTCCGCCACGAAGGGCGTTATTACCTGCTCGACTATAAATCCAACTGGTTGGGTGAAGACAGTTCGGCTTACACCCAACAGGCTATGGCAGCGGCAATGCAGGCACACCGCTATGATCTGCAATATCAGCTTTATACCCTGGCGCTGCACCGTTATCTGCGCCATCGCATTGCTGATTACGACTATGAGCGCCACTTTGGCGGCGTTATTTATCTGTTCCTGCGTGGTGTTGATAAAGAACATCCGCAACAAGGGATTTACACAACCCGCCCCAACGCCGGGTTGATTGACCTGATGGATGAGATGTTTGCCGGTATGACCCTGGAGGAGGCGTAATGAAATTGCAAAAGCAATTACTGGAAGCTGTGGAGCACAAACAGCTACGCCCGCTGGATGTGCAATTTGCCCTGACCGTGGCGGGAGAAGAACATCCTGCTGTCACCCTCGCGGCGGCACTGTTAAGTCATGATGCCGGAGAGGGACACGTTTGTTTGCCGCTTTCACGACTGGAAAATAACGAGGAGTCGCATCCGCTGTTGGCGACCTGTGTCAGTGAAATCGGTGAGCTACAAAATTGGGAAGAATGCTTGCTGGCTTCACAAGCGGTCAGCCGGGGAGATGAACCAACGCCGATGATCCTCTGTGGCGATCGTCTTTATTTGAATCGCATGTGGTGTAACGAACGTACGGTGGCACGCTTTTTCAACGAAGTGAATCATGCCATTGAGGTTGATGAAGCTCTACTGGCGCAAACCCTGGACAAACTTTTTCCAGTAAGCGATGAAATTAACTGGCAAAAAGTTGCGGCGGCAGTGGCGCTGACGCGGCGGATCTCGGTGATTTCCGGCGGCCCTGGCACCGGTAAAACGACCACCGTAGCGAAGTTGCTGGCAGCGTTAATTCAAATGGCCGACGGCGAACGCTGCCGTATCCGTCTGGCTGCACCAACGGGTAAAGCTGCCGCGCGCTTAACCGAATCTCTCGGCAAGGCTTTGCGACAGTTACCGCTGACCGATGAACAAAAGAAACGCATTCCGGAAGATGCCAGTACTTTGCACCGATTGCTGGGTGCGCAGCCGGGTAGCCAGCGTTTACGTCATCATGCCGGTAACCCGCTGCATCTTGATGTGCTGGTGGTAGATGAAGCGTCAATGATCGATCTGCCTATGATGTCGAGACTGATCGACGCCTTGCCCGATCATGCGCGAGTGATCTTTCTCGGCGATCGTGATCAACTGGCCTCGGTTGAGGCTGGGGCTGTGCTGGGCGATATCTGCGCTTATGCCAATGCCGGCTTTACCGCCGAGCGTGCCGGGCAGCTAAGCCGCCTGACGGGAACTCACGTTCCGGCAGGAACTGGCACAGAAGCGGCATCTTTGCGCGACAGTCTCTGCCTGCTGCAAAAAAGCTATCGTTTCGGCAGCGATTCTGGCATTGGTCAGTTAGCTGCGGCGATCAACCGTGGTGATAAAACGGCAGTGAAAACCGTTTTTCAGCAGGATTTTACTGATATTGAAAAACGGCTTTTACAGAGCGGCGAAGATTATATTGCGATGCTTGAGGAAGCTCTTGCGGGTTATGGACGTTATCTGGATCTGCTGCAAGCGCGTGCCGAGCCGGATTTAATCATTCAGGCGTTTAATGAGTACCAGCTTTTGTGCGCCTTGCGGGAAGGGCCGTTTGGCGTGGCTGGACTGAATGAGCGAATTGAGCAGTTTATGCAACAGAAGCGCAAAATTCATCGTCATCCGCACTCTCGTTGGTACGAAGGCCGGCCGGTGATGATTGCCCGTAATGACAGCGCGCTTGGGTTGTTTAATGGCGATATCGGTATCGCGCTGGATCGTGGGCAGGGGACGCGCGTCTGGTTTGCGATGCCGGACGGCAATATTAAGTCTGTGCAACCGAGTCGCTTGCCAGAGCACGAAACTACGTGGGCGATGACGGTACATAAATCGCAGGGATCGGAGTTCGACCATGCGGCGTTGATTTTACCGAGCCAACGCACGCCGGTAGTAACGCGAGAGCTGGTTTATACCGCGGTGACCCGCGCGCGTCGCCGTCTGTCGCTGTATGCCGATGAGCGCATATTAAGTGCGGCAATCGCCACTCGTACTGAGCGGCGCAGTGGTCTGGCGGCGTTGTTTAGTTCGCGGGAATAAATGTAATTGCCGGATGCGACGCACGAGTGTTACGTCTGCCGCATCCGACGATTTTCATCGCTTACCCTAAATCCGCCATCAACACTTTGGATTTACGCTGGTAGTTGTACAACTGCTTTTTGCTCTCGGGCAATAAATCAATATCCACCGGGGTAAATCCACGTTCCTGGAACCAGTGAATACTGCGCGTGGTCAGCACAAACAATTTGCTTAAGCCGCTCTGCTTCGCCTGAGCGGCAATGCGTTCCAGCAGAACTTCACCCCGTGATGAGCTGCGGTAATCCGGGTGAACTGCCACACAGGCCATTTCCCCAATCTTCTCTTCCGGGAACGGATAGAGCGCGGCGCAGGCAATAGTCGTGTTATCGCGCTGAATAATGGTGAATTTATCGATTTCCATCTCCAGCTGCTCGCGAGAACGGCGTACCAGAATACCTTGCTGCTCCAGCGGGCGAATCAACTCCAGAATACCGCCAATATCGTTGATTGTTGCGCGACGAATCTGCTCGGCGCTTTCCATCACAATCTGCGTACCGATACCGTCGCGTGAGAACAACTCTTGCAACAGCGCGCCATCTTCCTGATAACTGATTAAATGACAGCGACGCACGCCGCTGCGGCAGGCTTTCACTGCGCCACGCAAAAAGCGCACCGTACCGGAGTTGTAATCGCCTTTCTCTTCCCGGGCTTCTACCCGCGCTTGCGCTTCGTTAGGGAAAAGTTCGGAGACAATATCACCGTCGTCATTAGTGACGCCCTGGGAAGAGCAAAAACCAATCATCTTTTCAGCTTTCAGTTTGATGGCCAGTTGAGTGGCAATCTCTTCCGAGGTCAGGTTAAAGCTCTCGCCAGTGACTGAAACAGCGACCGGCCCCATTAGCACTATTGCACCGCTGTCCAGTTGACGATGGATCGCGTCTTCATCAATCCGCCGGATACGCCCGCTATGGCAGTAATCCACGCCGTCATCGACGCCCAGCGGCTGGGCGATAATAAAATTGCCGCTGACGACGTTGATATGCGCGCCCTGTAGCGGCGTGTTATTGAGACTCATCGACAGGCGAGCAGTAATATCCAGTTGCAATGTTCCCGCAGCCTGCTTCACCAGTTCCAGTGTTTTGGCGTCGGTCACACGTATATTCTTGTGATACAGCGGTTCGTGGTGATGCGCAGCCAGATTTGCGTCGATCTGCGGACGTGCGCCATAGACCACCACCAGACGGATGCCGAGGCTGTGCAACAACCCGATATCATTAACGATACTGGAGAAATTCTCATGCTCAATGGCTTCACCGCCGAGCATGATGACAAACGTTTTTCCCCGGTGGGTATTGATATAGGGAACCGAATGGCGGAATCCCTCGACCAGCTCGGTTTTACGTTCCTTTACCACGGCACACCCATTTGCATGATTATTCGAAATTATTGTATTTTTATTCTGTTTTTTCGCAGGGTGCAAGTGTAAATTTTATGCGAGAGCGACTTTTTTATCAGTAATGCCGTGAATATAAAAAGAATGTTTACCGTTTATTAGATGACAGATTATGCGTCTTTCGCTAAAGTTTCCGGTCAAATTAGTCGTTTACTTGTTACACAGCTTAGATTTCTTTTGCTCGGGAGAGGCATGTCAGGATCCAACACTGCAATCAGCCGTCGTCGTTTACTGCAAGGCGCGGGTGCCATGTGGCTATTGAGCGTAAGTCAGGTCAGTCTGGCTGCGGTCAGCCAGGTCGTGGCGGTGCGCGTCTGGCCTGCGTCCAGCTACACCCGCGTGACGGTAGAATCAAATCGTCAGCTGAAATATAAGCAGTTCGCGTTGAGTAACCCGGAACGCGTGGTGGTGGATATCGAAGATGTAAACCTGAACTCGGTACTCAAGGGGATGGCGGCACAAATTCGTGCAGACGACCCGTTCATCAAGTCGGCGCGCGTCGGGCAATTTGACCCGCAAACCGTACGGATGGTTTTTGAATTAAAGCAAAACGTAAAACCGCAGCTGTTTGCCCTTGCGCCGGTCGCCGGGTTTAAAGAGCGTCTGGTGATGGACCTCTATCCGGCCAATGCACAGGATATGCAGGACCCGCTGCTGGCGCTGCTGGAGGATTACAACAAAGGCGACCTCGAAAAGCAGGTGCCACCAGCGCAAAGTGGTCCACAACCAGGTAAAGCAGGGCGCGATCGTCCGATTGTCATTATGCTTGACCCTGGCCACGGTGGCGAAGACTCCGGTGCGGTGGGGAAATACAAAACGCGCGAAAAAGACGTGGTATTGCAAATAGCTCGCCGTCTGCGCTCTCTGATCGAGAAAGAGGGCAATATGAAGGTGTACATGACGCGCAATGAAGACATCTTCATTCCGTTGCAAGTGCGCGTAGCAAAAGCTCAGAAACAGCGTGCTGACCTGTTTGTCTCTATCCATGCCGACGCCTTTACCAGTCGCCAGCCGAGCGGTTCCTCGGTGTTTGCGCTCTCAACCAAAGGTGCAACCAGTACTGCGGCAAAATATCTGGCACAAACCCAGAACGCCTCCGACTTGATTGGTGGCGTGAGCAAAAGCGGTGACCGCTATGTCGACCACACCATGTTCGATATGGTGCAGTCGCTGACCATTGCTGACAGCCTTAAGTTTGGTAAAGCGGTGCTGAATAAGCTCGGTAAAATCAACAAGCTGCATAAAAATCAAGTTGAACAGGCCGGGTTTGCCGTACTAAAGGCACCAGATATTCCCTCCATTCTGGTCGAAACGGCGTTTATCAGTAACGTTGAGGAAGAGCGTAAACTGAAAACGGCGACCTTCCAGCAGGAAGTTGCGGAGTCTATTCTTGCAGGGATTAAAGCGTATTTTGCCGATGGGGCGACCCTGGCGAGAAGGGGATGATAAAAAGGCGCTGAATGGCGCTTTTTTATAGGAGACCAGAAACAAAAAAACACCCGTTAGGGTGTTCAATAATTGGTTGCGGGGGCCGGATTTGAACCGACGACCTTCGGGTTATGAGCCCGACGAGCTACCAGGCTGCTCCACCCCGCGTCACCGTACTGCTTTTACTTCATCAAATTTTGATTGGTTGCGGGGGCCGGATTTGAACCGACGACCTTCGGGTTATGAGCCCGACGAGCTACCAGGCTGCTCCACCCCGCGTCACCGTACTGCTTTACTTCATCAAATTTTAATTGGTTGCGGGGGCCGGATTTGAACCGACGACCTTCGGGTTATGAGCCCGACGAGCTACCAAGCTGCTCCACCCCGCGTCCGTGGATGCGCACTATACTCCGCTCGCGTTTTCATGCAACCTTTTTTTTACCCCGATCACGGATCTGGCATGATTTTGAACAAAAACAAATCACTAAAGCCTATTTTTTGTGCAAAATTTGCGTCAGGGAGAGGCTGCTCATTTCATTAAACGCGGTGGTTTGTTATCTTCGTTGCGCCTTATTTTTTAACCTGAAGAAGAGAACAATGAAAGGACGTTGGGTAAAGTACCTTCTTATGGGCACGGTTGTGGCAATGCTTGCCGCCTGCTCTTCCAAACCAACCGATCGCGGACAGCAATATAAAGACGGGAAATTTACCCAGCCTTTCTCTCTGGTGAACCAGCCAGATGCCGTTGGCGCGCCGATTAACGCCGGTGATTTTGCCGAGCAAATTAACCATATCCGTAATTCGTCACCGCGTCTGTATGGCAACCAGAGTAATGTTTATAACGCGGTGCAAGAGTGGCTGCGCGCAGGCGGTGATACCCGCAATATGCGTCAGTTCGGCATTGATGCCTGGCAGATGGAAGGTGCCGACAACTATGGTAACGTGCAGTTTACAGGCTATTACACGCCGGTAATTCAGGCGCGCCATACCCGCCAGGGCGAGTTCCAGTATCCTATTTACCGTATGCCGCCAAAACGTGGTCGTCTGCCGTCTCGTGCGGAGATCTACGCGGGGGCATTGAGTGATAAATATATTCTCGCTTACAGTAACTCCCTGATGGATAACTTCATTATGGATGTGCAGGGTAGTGGGTATATCGACTTTGGTGATGGCAGTCCGCTTAACTTTTTCAGCTATGCAGGGAAAAACGGTCATGCCTATCGCAGCATTGGTAAGGTGCTGATCGACCGTGGCGAAGTGAAAAAAGAAGATATGTCGATGCAGGCGATTCGTCACTGGGGCGAAACACACAGTGAAGCCGAGGTTCGCGAGCTGCTGGAACAGAACCCGTCTTTCGTTTTCTTTAAACCGCAATCTTTTGCACCGGTGAAAGGGGCAAGTGCGGTGCCGCTGGTTGGCCGTGCTTCTGTTGCCTCCGATCGTTCAATTATCCCGCCAGGTACAACCTTGCTGGCAGAAGTGCCGCTGCTGGATAATAACGGCAAATTTAACGGTCAGTACGAATTGCGTCTGATGGTGGCGCTGGATGTCGGTGGCGCAATCAAAGGCCAACACTTCGATATCTATCAAGGGATCGGGCCGGAAGCCGGGCACCGCGCAGGTTGGTACAACCACTATGGACGTGTCTGGGTGCTGAAAACCGCCCCGGGCGCAGGTAACGTCTTTAGCGGCTGATGTGATATTCTGTATGCCGTTTTTACGGATATGACAGGGTGAGGGGTAACCTCACATCCTGATTATTGACTAAGTGCGTGTTGTTCATGCCGGATGCGGCGTGAACGCCTTATCCGGCCTACAAATCATGCAAATCCAAAATATTGCAGGAGTTATGTAGGCCTGATAAGCGTAGCGCATCAGGCATTTATGCGTTTAGGGTGAAGGGTAACCTCGCCCTTTTTAATTCTGAGGTGCTATGTCTGTGGTAATTAGTGATGCATGGCGTCAGCGTTTTGGTGGCACAGCGCGTCTGTATGGTGAAAAAGCGTTGCAACTGTTTGCTGACGCGCATATTTGTGTGGTCGGTATTGGCGGTGTCGGTTCCTGGGCGGCGGAAGCGCTGGCGCGCACGGGGATTGGCGCAATCACGCTTATCGATATGGATGATGTGTGCGTCACCAATACCAATCGACAAATTCATGCCCTGCGCGATAACGTTGGGCTGGCAAAAGCGGAAGTCATGGCGGAACGTATTCGCCAGATTAACCCGGAGTGCCGTGTAACGGTGGTGGATGATTTCGTGACGCCGGATAACGTAGCGCAATATATGAGTGCCGGTTATTCGTACGTGATTGATGCCATTGATAGTGTACGACCCAAAGCGGCGCTGATTGCTTATTGTCGGCGCAATAAAATCCCGCTGGTCACGACCGGTGGCGCGGGGGGGCAGATTGATCCGACGCAGATTCAGGTTACCGATCTGGCGAAAACGATTCAGGACCCGCTGGCGGCGAAGTTGCGCGAGCGCCTGAAAAGCGATTTTGGCGTAGTGAAAAACAGTAAAGGTAAGCTCGGTGTGGATTGCGTGTTCTCTACCGAAGCATTGGTGTATCCGCAGTCAGACGGTACGGTGTGTGCGATGAAAGCCACGGCGGAAGGACCAAAGCGGATGGATTGTGCATCTGGATTTGGCGCGGCAACGATGGTGACCGCCACCTTTGGTTTTGTTGCGGTTTCTCATGCGCTGAAGAAGATGATGGCGAAAGCGGCGCGTCAGGGGTAAACAATCAGGTCGGATGCGACGCAAACGTCTTATCCGACCCGGTTCTGTGCTTAAACCTGCTTCGTCGCAGCGATAATCGCCTCGCTTAACGCATTTAACCCCTGGCTGCGTGAGGCGCTAAGTTGCGCACGCAATCCCAGTTCATCAAACAATGCCAGCGGCGACTGTGCCTGCAATTCGGCGGCGGTTTTCCCCTCAACGGCAGTCAACAGCACCGCCAGCAGGCCGCGCACTATACGTCCTTCGCTGTCGCCAAAGAAGTGCATTTTACCGTTTTCAGCCACGGTATATCCCAGCCAGACGCGGTTTTCGCATCCGGCAATCTCTTTAGCCTGCGCTTTTAACTCGTCTGGCAAAGCCGGAAGCTGTTTCCCCAGCATGATCAACTGGCGATATTTATCTTCCCATTGCGTCAACGGTGCGAAGGTATTGCGTAACGTTTCTGCGGTTACGGTTGTGCCGAACGGGTGTCCGGCGAATTGCGGGTTCGTCATTAATCCACCAATAATTCCAGCGCGCGGTCAACGGCATTCACCAGCGCATCCACATCACTCTTTGTATTATATGGCGCAAAAGAGGCGCGCAGTGTGCCGGTTACGCCTAATTCTGCCAGTAGCGGCTGAGCGCAATGCTGCCCGGCGCGCAGGGCAATACCGTACTCCGCCAGCAGCGTCACCATATCGCTGTGATGAACGCCAGCAAAATCAAAGGCCAGCAGGCTGGAATCCTGGCAGCGGAATGAACGAAAGCCTGGACGTTTCGCCAGCGCTTCTTCTGCAAGCGTTGCCAGGCTACGGCTCCAGCTTTCGGCCTGGTTGATATCGTAATCTGCCAGCCATTCCAGCGCCGCGCTTAATCCTATGACACCAGCCACATTTGGCGTTCCTGCTTCCAGTTTCCACGGCGCAGATTGAGTCGTGAAGCCGTCAAAACTCACTTCGTGAATCATTTTTCCGCCGCCCAGCCAGGGTGACATTGCTTCCAGCAGTTCTGGTTTGCCATACAGCACGCCGATACCTGTCGGGCCATACAGTTTGTGACCTGAAAAAGCATAGAAATCAATATCCAGTTGCTGAACATCCGCGGGGAAATGCACCGCCCCCTGAGCACCATCAACCATCACCACCATCCCGGCTGAATGAGCAAAGGTAATCGCTCGCGCCAGATCCGGGCAACCGCCAGTAACGTTCGACATCTGACCCAACGCCAGAATCCGACTACGGGGAGTAATCAGTTCTGGCAACAAATCGACATCCGGCAGTCGCTGCGCATTAAGCGGCAATTTCACCACTTTGGCTCCAGTTTGTTGGGCAACCATCAGCCAGGGGACGAGGTTAGCGTGGTGTTCTGCCACGCTGACAATAATCTCATCGCCCGGTTGCAGACGCGGACGCGCATAGCATTGTGCCACCATGTTGATGGATTCAGTGGTGCCGCGCGTCCAGACGATAGTTTTATCATCCGGTGCATTCAGTAATTGCGCCACTTTCTCTCGTGCAGCTTCATAACGCGCGGTCAGGCGTTGGGCTTCGGCAAACTGGCTGCGATGGACGTTTCCGGCGCTCAGACTGTAAAACTGTCGGGTGGCTTCAACCACGGCTTCAGGTTTAAGCGCGGTCGCGGCGCTGTCGAGATAGACGCCCGCATCCTGTAGAGCGGGAAACTGGGCGCGAAACTGCGCGGGATTAAAAACGTTCATGGTACTCCTCGGCTTGATGCACCGATCGTGACGCAAAATTCACTTTGATACAAGGAGAGTGCTAACCATCAGAATTATCTGGATATCCTGGCGAAGCCGCGTCAGTAACATATGCTGAATAGTGTTAGGCGTTAATTTTAGCCTGTTAATCAATACTATTAAGATTTATTAATCGCTTTAAGGAGAAGATGATGAAAAAGACTGCCGCAATTATTTCTGCCTGTATGCTGACTTTTGCCCTGAGCGCCTGTTCCGGTTCGAACTATGTGATGCACACCAATGACGGACGTACCATCGTCTCTGACGGCAAACCACAGACTGATAACGATACCGGTATGATTTCGTATAAAGACGCTAATGGCAACAAACAGCAGATCAACCGTACTGACGTGAAAGAGATGGTCGAACTGGATCAGTAATTCGCGATCGCAAGGTAAAAAAAAGCACCGCAATTAGGCGGTGCTACATTAATCACTATGGACAGACAGGGTAAATGTACAGGAAGTGAAAAAAGGTAGCTTTGCTACCATGGTCTGAATCGCAGACCAATTGCAAACACAACAACACAACATCACAACCGTAAGCCAAAAGTTCACCAGAACACGCATTCCGATAAAACTTTTCGTTCCGGCTCAGGAAGTGCCGCCACTATAGGTATTTGCTGGTAGAAGCTCAACGGACAATTTATAATGGCTCAGATTAAAAAAACTAATAGGTTACACACTGTGATCTAATTGTTAAATTCATTTAACATCAAAGTTTAAAAGCCATGTCTAAACGATTACCACCGCTAAATGCCTTACGAGTTTTTGATGCCGCAGCACGCCATTTAAGTTTCACTCGCGCAGCAGAAGAGCTTTTTGTGACCCAGGCCGCAGTAAGTCATCAAATCAAGTCTCTTGAGGATTTTTTGGGGCTAAAACTGTTCCGCCGCCGTAATCGTTCACTCCTGCTGACCGAGGAAGGGCAAAGCTATTTCCTCGATATCAAAGAGATATTTTCGCAATTAACCGAAGCGACGCGTAAACTCCAGGCTCGTAGCGCCAAGGGGGCGTTGACGGTCAGTTTACTCCCCAGTTTCGCCATTCATTGGTTGGTTCCGCGACTTTCCAGCTTTAATTCAGCTTATCCGGGAATTGACGTTCGAATCCAGGCGGTTGATCGTCAGGAAGATAAGCTGGCGGATGATGTTGATGTGGCGATATTTTATGGTCGGGGCAACTGGCCGGGGCTACGGGTGGAAAAACTGTACGCCGAATATTTATTGCCGGTGTGTTCGCCGCTACTGCTGACTGGCGAAAAACCCTTGAAGACCCCGGAAGATCTGGCTAAACATACGCTATTACATGATGCGTCACGCCGTGACTGGCAGACATATACCCGACAGTTGGGGTTAAATCATATCAACGTTCAGCAAGGGCCAATTTTTAGCCATAGCGCCATGGTGCTGCAAGCGGCTATCCACGGGCAGGGAGTGGCGCTGGCAAATAACGTGATGGCGCAATCTGAAATTGAAGCCGGACGTCTTGTTTGCCCGTTTAATGATGTTCTGGTCAGTAAAAACGCTTTTTATCTGGTTTGTCATGACAGCCAGGCAGAACTGGGTAAAATAGCCGCCTTTCGCCAATGGATCCTGGCGAAAGCCGCTGCTGAACAAGAAAAATTCCGCTTTCGTTATGAACAATAATTTACGTAGGGTACGACCATGACCAGCCGTTTTATGCTGATTTTCGCCGCCATTAGCGGCTTCATTTTTGTGGCTCTGGGCGCTTTTGGCGCGCATGTGTTAAGTAAAACCATGGGGGCCGTTGAGATGGGCTGGATCCAGACCGGCCTCGAATACCAGGCGTTTCATACGCTGGCGATCTTAGGTCTGGCGGTGGCAATGCAGCGTCGCATCAGTATCTGGTTTTACTGGAGTAGCGTTTTCCTCGCGTTAGGCACGGTGCTGTTCAGCGGCAGCCTTTATTGCCTGGCACTGTCCCATCTGCGTTTGTGGGCGTTTGTCACTCCGGTTGGCGGCGTGAGCTTCCTTGCGGGCTGGGCGTTAATGTTAGTTGGTGCTATCCGTTTAAAGCGCAAGGGCGTAAGTCATGAATAAGGTTGTATTGCTGTGCCGTCCGGGCTTTGAAAAAGAGTGCGCCGCAGAAATTACCGATAAAGCCGGCCAGCGGGAGATTTTCGGTTTTGCCCGCGTGAAAGAGAATGCGGGTTATGTCATTTATGAATGTTATCAACCTGATGATGGCGATAAGTTAATCCGTGAGCTGCCGTTCAGTTCATTAATTTTTGCCCGCCAGTGGTTTGTGGTGGGGGAACTCTTGCAGCATTTGCCGCCAGAAGATCGTATTACCCCCATTGTCGGCATGTTGCAGGGCGTAGTAGAGAAGGGCGGTGAACTGCGTGTTGAAGTTGCCGATACCAACGAAAGCAAAGAGTTGCTGAAATTCTGCCGTAAATTCACTGTTCCGCTACGCGCTGCCTTGCGCGATGCCGGGGTGCTGGCGAACTATGAAACGCCGAAGCGTCCGGTTGTGCATGTATTCTTTATTGCACCAGGCTGCTGCTATACCGGTTACTCATACAGCAACAATAATTCGCCGTTCTATATGGGCATTCCGCGCCTGAAATTTCCGGCAGATGCGCCGAGTCGTTCCACGCTCAAACTGGAAGAGGCATTTCATGTGTTTATTCCTGCGGATGAGTGGGATGAACGCCTGGCGAACGGGATGTGGGCGGTGGATTTAGGCGCTTGCCCTGGCGGCTGGACCTACCAACTGGTGAAGCGCAACATGTGGGTTTATTCCGTCGACAACGGCCCGATGGCGCAAAGTCTGATGGATACCGGACAGGTGACGTGGCTGCGGGAAGACGGTTTCAAATTCCGTCCGACGCGCAGCAATATCTCCTGGATGGTATGCGATATGGTTGAAAAACCGGCGAAAGTTGCGGCATTGATGGCGCAGTGGCTGGTTAATGGCTGGTGTCGTGAAACCATTTTCAACCTCAAACTGCCGATGAAAAAACGCTACGAAGAAGTGTCACACAATCTGGCGTATATTCAGGCACAGCTTGATGAACATGGCATAAATGCTCAGATTCAGGCGCGGCAGTTGTATCACGATCGCGAAGAAGTGACGGTGCACGTCCGCCGTATCTGGGCTGCGGTGGGTGGTCGTCGCGACGAGCGATAACAGGCAAGGCCGGGGCGTCGTCTCCGGCCTGCTACCCTTTCCGTCAGCCTGTTACCAAAGAAGTTGCAACCTGGCGCTCATCAGAAATAATGTGCGTTACCTCATCCAGATGCCCGATGCGGGCTTCCCCTGAACGATTAAATTTACTTTTATCAATCAATAACAACGATTGCGCGGCGCGTTTTAATAGCATTGATTTGTAATCAGCGTTGATGGCATTGGAGTCCCACAGTGCGCCGCTGCTATCGATCCCTTCACAAGAAAAAATAAACAGATCGATTTCCAGCGATTTAAGTTGGGAAATCAGCGAGGGATTGACGTAACAGCCATATTTGCGCTCAAGTGTGCCGCCGGAACTGATCAGTTGAATGCGTTCGCGTTTACCGAGTTCATGGCAAATCGGATGGCTATTGGTGAAGACCTGAATGTTGATGTCAGGCAACTGGCGTGCCAGATACCAGCAAGTTGAACTGGCGTCTAAGGCTATCACCATCCCTTCTTCAATCCACGCGAGCGCCTCGCGCGCGATATCTGCTTTATGCGCATAATGGCTTTTCAGCCTGATGTGAAAGGGATCGCCACTGTCTTGATTTTGACGGTGGATATATTTAGCGCGTCCATGATTGCGCAGAATTTTACCCTGCGTCTGTAATTCATTGAGATCGCGACGAATGGTTTCTTTACTGACCTTTAGCTGTTCAGAGAGAGCTTCCGTGGTCAGGCTGGTATGGTTCAGCAGCAGGTCGACTATCGCTTGCTGGCGTGCCGCTTTCATATTTTTCACCCCATCATTCGATAACCGCCCGCGTCATGCGGGCGTACCGGTATGAGATTACGGTGTTACCCCTTTTTTTAAAAGAATATTCCCGTACTTCGCTCGTTCGCCTGTGATAACGATCGCAAAGGCTTTTTGCGCCCGTTCATAAAACGCAAAACGATTGATGCGGATGATGTCAGGACACGGGGCTTGTAGTGAAAGCGCATTACGGTAACGTCGTTCTACTTCAGGATCGAGAGTGTCACCTTCTACCGCCGCCATCATCACCAGCGGTGGTGCATAACTGTCCAGTTCAAATAACGGGATAATCGCCTGGAGCAAGTCGCTCACCAACAGGCCATCAGCGCGGATTACCTGCGGTCCCATCGAATGGGCGGGAAAGTGAGCATCGGAAAAAATAATTTCATCTCCATGTCCCATCTCTGCCAGCACTTTCAATAGTTCGGGAGAAATTAACGGCGAAATTGTTTTCAGCATTTCACACTTCCTCTATAAATTCAGGTTCAGTTTGCGGGTAGAAATAACGGTACTGATAATGAATCTGTGCACGGGCTTCTTCCGGGCTGTTAAATTCCCCTACGCCATACCAACCGAACAGCGCAGCTCCTGCGACGGTCGTTTCGGCATCGTCGAGAACTTTTACCGGAATATCAAGCATATTGGCTTTAATCTGATTCCACAATGTGTTGCGACTTCCTCCACCGACTAACAATAATTCAGAGGCTTTAAAGTGGCCGATTTTTTCCAGCATCTGTAGATTGCGCTGTAATTGCGCGGTTAACCCTTCCAGCGCCGCGCGATAGAAATGCCCCCGCGTGGTATTAAGCGTCACTCCTTGCCAGCCAGCGTTCTGACACGACAATAAATCACACTGCATTTTTACGCCATCCGCGCCAGGCGCGATCAGACGAGCCTCTTCAATCAACATTTGCCAGGGTGTTTCAGCCGTCCAGAACAGTTTTCTCACCCATTCCAGCACGCCGGATGCCAGCCATTGCATACCTGGGTTATACAACCCTGCCTGGCTATCCAGTTCGCAGGTGGAACCGGCGTACTGACTTAACAGCGAAGTATCAACCTGGGCGCTGCGAACCATTAAAATTTCCCATGTACCGGAAGAGAGCACGGGTTCATTTTGTTCAGCACCAGCGCCAAAAAGGGCGAACTGGGTATCGTGACCTGCGGAAATCACCGGTATGCCAACGGGTAAGCCGAGCATTGCTGCAGCGCTGTTCTGTAGCGTACCAATCTGTTCACCCGCTTCCACCAGACGAGGGAAGAGTCGGCGTGGAATACCGGTGGCTTGTAAAATTTGCGGACTGAAATCGCGTTGCTGGATATCCAGCATCTGGCTGGTTCCGGCCATCGTGATATCAGTAGTGAATTCGCCGGTTAAACGGTGGTTAATCAGCGACGAAATAAAGAGCCAGGCGTGCGCGCGTTCCAGCAGTTGTGGATGATTTTCTTTCAACCACACCAACTTATATAACGTATTGAAACTAAAGGCTCCGACGCCAGAAATAGCCTGCAACCGCTGTGCGGAGATTAACCGTTCAATATTGTCCATAACCGCTGCTGTTCGCGGACATTTCCAGCTAATGATCGGATAGAGCAAATTGCCTTGCTTATCTACCAGAGCGCCATCCACACCAAAGGTGGTGACGGCGATACCGCGGATGTGGCATTCAGTCAGTTCACTATTGATTTGCCGACAGCAATCAGCAAAGCGTTGCAAAATCGCGTCTAAAGACCACTGGTGCCAGGTGTTGTTTTCCATCGCGATATCGCTGGCATTAGGCGTTGAGGCGCGGGCAACAATTTTTCCCTGCCGATTAACCGCGATGGCCCTGACATTGGTCGCGCCACAGTCGAGTACCAGGATAACTTCTTGTTTCATAATCGCTCCTGCAATATAGCCGGATAACATTGCTTATCCGGCTAACCACTCTTGCTTGTTCAGGCCCGGTAGCCGGAGCGACCGGGCATAACATCAGGGAGTAATGTATTAACGCTTGTACAACGGCCCGTAGTTCTGGCAAGCGCGGTAATCCTGGCCTTCAATATCCATGCCGTGCGCAGCCCAGGCAGAAGGACGATACACTTTGGTCTCTTCAACGTTGTGCATACATACCGGGATACGCAGCATGGAGGCGAGAGTGATAAAGTCTGCGCCAACGTGGCCGATGGTCAGAACCCCATGGTTAGCGCCCCAGTTCGCCATTACCGAGTACACATCCGTAAACGGCCCTTTACCGGTGAGGCGCGGTGCAAACCAGGTGGTTGGCCAGGTTGAGTTGGTGCGTTTGTTGAGGATGTCATGCACATCCTTCGGCAATTCCACGCTCCAGCCTTCCGCGATTTGCAGTACAGGTCCCAGGCCTTTGATGATGTTGACACGAGTCATGGTGAACGGGACGCCGCCTTCGGTAAGGAAGCGGGAAGAGTAACCGCCGCCACGGAAGTATTCGTGGATCGCCGGGCACCATTCGGTAGCGGCGAGGCAAGCGTCAGCCTCTTGCTGAGAGATTTCCCAGTGCGGCTTCATCGTCGGGTTACCTTCGCTGTCGCGTTGTTTACAGGAACCGTCCAGCGCAGCAGAACCTGAGTTGATCAAATGGATGATGCCGTGTTCTGCCAGTCCATCGAGTTTATGCCCCGTTACACGCTCAATTGCTTCTGGTGACCAGTAGGTACGCACATCGGCAAATACCTGAGCGGTGCCGGTGAGCTGGTGACCCATTAGCATTGCCACGCCGTTAAGACTGTCGTTTTCGGTCGCCACGACAAAGGGTTCGCGCACGCCATTCCAGTCAAATGAACTGTTAAGGATCGCTTCGGCGGTGTCGCCATTGGGATATTGATCGGTCCAGTGGCGTTGTCCCTGGAAGCCCGCAGCGATGGCGTTGTAGCCAAGTGATTCTTCCACGCGACCAATATCGGCCAGTTTGCTGTTGCCTTGCATCATGTCGCGGATACACATCGCCATCAGTAAACTTTCGCGCAGAACTGCGCGGCTTTGCTCGGCATTGCGTTGATACTGTTTGTTATTTTCATCTTCGCCATAGCGGAAGTTTTTATCAGCCCAGGCCAGTGCCATTTCCAGTTCGGCTTCGTCGTAAATCTTCTGATCGATACGGCGACGCAGTTCGGTCATATCCACCGCCTGGACTTTCATTCCCAGCCAGGATTCAAAGAAGTTGTGATCAACAATAGAACCGGCGATACCCATCGAAACGCCGCCCAGCGACAGATAGCTTTTACCTTTCATGCTGGCGACGGCCAAACCGGCGCGGGCAAAGCGCAGCAGTTTTTCTTCAACATCAGCAGGAATCGATGTGTCATCGGCATCCTGAACGTCATGACCGTAAATGGAGAATGCCGGGATGCCTTTCTGGCTGTGAGCTGCCAGAGCCGCTGCCAGGTAAACAGCGCCGGGACGTTCAGTGCCATTAAAGCCCCAAATGGCTTTCGGGCGGGTTGGATCCATGTCGATGGTTTCACTGCCATAGCACCAGCAAGGCGTTACCGTAATGGTGAGGCCTACATTCTGACTGCTGAATTTTTCTTCGCAAGCAGCGGCTTCAGCCATACCCGCGATACAGGTATCGGAAATGACACACTCGACGGCAGCTCCGCAGGCATGGCGCAGTTTCTCGGTCAGCAGTGCGGCCGTAGCTTTCGCCATATTCATTGTTTGTTCTTCAAGCGACTCACGAACACCCATGCGACGACCGTCAATAACCGGGCGGATACCAATTTTCGGTAAGCTGATTTTTTTCATTACAGATTCCTCACTTTATTCGGAAAATATGTTCAGTTAGTTGCCGTTTGAGAACGGAAACGGGCAAAGATAAAGATGACCGCGAAGCAGAGTGCGGGGATCAGTTCAGCAGTGGGGATGTTGCCCGCCGCGTCACTGACAAAACCCATGACCGGAGTGACAATACCGCCGCCAATGATGGTCATAACGATGAAGGACGAACCGTATTTGGTGTCCTGGCCGAGATTCTTAATGCCCAGCGAGAAGATTGTTGGGTACTGAATCGACATAAAGGCGCTGCATAAAGTCAGGGCTATTAAGCCCACATGACCGCCAGCGAAGGCTGAGATCAGGCACAGTGCCATAGCGATTAATGCGTAGGCGGCCAGGACTTTGTGTGGTGCGAAGCGACTGATGAGCCAGGTACCGGTGAAACGACCAATAAAGAAGCACACCATGGTTCCGGTTAAATAGTTAGCGGCAAAGCCTGCAGTCATACCTGGAATTTCTTCTACAGCGTAGCGAATCAAATAGCTCCAGCAGGCCGTTTGTGCGCCAACGTAGCAGAATTGCGCTAATACTGCCCAGCGCCAGTGGCGAATACGCGCCAGGCGAGAAAGCGATGCGGAGAACGATCCTTGTTTGGCGTCACTGTGATTATCACTCTGCAATGCCGGGAATTTCGTCAGCATGATCAGCAGGGCGACCAGTAACACGATAGCCACGATGATCATATAAGGTGTCTGTACCGATAATACCAGGCTGTGTTTATACGCACTCAATTGCTCTGGAGACATTTTATCGAGAACGTCTTGCGATTGATGTGGCACGTTAGACAAAATAAGACTTTGCCCAAAGACAACCGCGATAATTGCGCCAAATGAGTTAAATGTTTGCGCAAGATTTAAGCGGAAGTGACCACTGCTTTCCGGCCCTAATACCGTAACAAAAGGGTTTGCGGCAGTTTCCAGACAACCTAATCCGGCTGCAATAATAAATAGGCCAACTAAAAATAAGGTGTAGTTCATTATTTCTGCCGCGGGCCAGAATAATGCAGCACCCAAGGCATATAAAAATAACCCGGTAATAATTCCTGCTTTATAACTGAGTTTTTTCATCAATATCCCAGCAGGAATTGGGATAATGAAATAACCAAAGTAAAATGCCGATTGGATCAGGCCAGCCTGGAAATTTGTCAGCGTAAAAGCCTGCTGGAATTGAGGTAATAAAATGTCGTTAAGGTTATTGGCTACCGCCCAAAGAAAAAACAGTGAGCACAGCAGCGCGAATGGAATAATGTAACTTCTGCTTTGCCCTGCATCTTTATCTACCGCACGGTAACTCTGCGTTTGTATTGATGTGTTTCCCATAGCATCCTCTTAGGTTCAGAAGCTTAAGCACGTAATCGGTTATGTTTTCAAAAGTGCAAAACCAGCGAGTTCGGGCTTCATATCAGTGAATATTTGCCTGTCTGAAATGAACTCATGGATTCATTTTCAAATAAAAAACGCTCTGTAATATGACGGCGGTCACACTTATTAGCTGGAAGGTGACTTTATGTGACTACCATCACTTTAATAATCGAAATTTCATGCCCGTTTCAGAAAATAAATCATAAAAAACACAAACCAGATGACCGTATTAATTGTTTATGCCGAAAACGGGCATTCCTGGCTTGGGTGAATAGAAAAATGACCGTTTTGATAAATATTTTTAAGAGCGGTCATTTTTAATGGGGTTATAAAAAGAGAACTTGCAGTTATTTACTGTGATTAGTTGAACCAGGTCACAAAATATAAGCTTGTGAATTTCTTTCTTGTTAATCAGGAAGAAGATGGTGGGTAATTAAACGGCTAATTCAATAGTGTGAAAGGAACAACATTATTGCCCTGTTTTGAATCAGAGAGAGGTAGCTAATGGAACGAAATAAACTTGCTCGTCAGATTATTGACACTTGCCTGGAAATGACCCGCCTGGGACTGAACCAGGGGACAGCGGGGAACGTCAGTGTACGTTATCAGGATGGGATGCTGATTACGCCTACAGGCATTCCATATGAAAAACTGACGGAGTCGCATATTGTCTTTATTGATGGCAACGGTAAACATGAGGAAGGAAAGCTCCCCTCAAGCGAATGGCGTTTCCATATGGCGGCCTATCAAAGCAGACCGGATGCCAACGCGGTTGTTCACAATCATGCCGTTCATTGCACAGCAGTTTCCATTCTTAATCGACCGATCCCCGCTATTCACTACATGATTGCGGCGGCTGGCGGTAATTCTATTCCTTGCGCGCCTTATGCGACCTTTGGAACACGCGAACTTTCTGAACATGTTGCGCTGGCTCTCAAAAATCGTAAGGCAACTTTGTTACAACATCATGGGCTTATCGCTTGTGAGGTGAATCTGGAAAAAGCGTTATGGCTGGCGCATGAAGTTGAAGTGCTGGCGCAACTTTACCTGACGACCCTGGCGATTACGGACCCGGTGCCAGTGCTGAGCGATGAAGAGATTGCCGTAGTGCTGGAGAAATTCAAAACCTATGGGTTACGGATTGAAGAGTAATTTCGTAAAGCAACAAGGAGAAGGATGATGGCTAACAGAATGATTCTGAACGAAACGGCATGGTTTGGTCGGGGTGCTGTAGGGGCTTTAACCGATGAGGTGAAACGCCGTGGTTATCAGAAGGCGCTGATCGTCACCGATAAAACGCTGGTGCAATGCGGCGTGGTGGCGAAAGTGACCGATAAGATGGATGCTGCAGGGCTGGCATGGGCGATTTACGACGGCGTAGTGCCCAACCCAACAATTACTGTCGTCAAAGAAGGGCTCGGTGTATTCCAGAATAGCGGCGCGGATTACCTGATCGCTATTGGTGGTGGTTCTCCACAGGATACTTGTAAAGCGATTGGCATTATCAGCAACAACCCGGAGTTTGCCGATGTGCGTAGCCTGGAAGGACTTTCCCCGACCAATAAACCCAGTGTACCGATTCTGGCAATCCCCACCACAGCAGGCACTGCGGCAGAAGTGACCATTAACTACGTGATCACTGACGAAGAAAAACGGCGCAAGTTTGTTTGCGTTGATCCGCATGATATCCCGCAGGTGGCGTTTATTGACGCTGACATGATGGATGGTATGCCTCCAGCGCTGAAAGCTGCGACGGGTGTCGATGCGCTCACTCATGCTATTGAGGGGTATATTACCCGTGGCGCGTGGGCGCTAACCGATGCACTGCACATTAAAGCGATTGAAATCATTGCTGGGGCGCTGCGAGGATCGGTTGCTGGTGATAAGGATGCCGGAGAAGAAATGGCGCTCGGGCAGTATGTTGCGGGTATGGGCTTCTCGAATGTTGGGTTAGGGTTGGTGCATGGTATGGCACATCCACTGGGCGCGTTTTACAACACTCCACACGGTGTTGCGAACGCCATCCTGCTACCGCATGTTATGCGTTATAACGCTGACTTTACCGGTGAGAAGTACCGCGATATCGCGCGCGTTATGGGCGTGAAAGTGGAAGGTATGAGCCTGGAAGAGGCGCGTAATGCCGCTGTTGAAGCGGTGTTTGCTCTCAACCGTGATGTCGGTATTCCGCCACATTTGCGTGATGTTGGTGTACGCAAGGAAGACATTCCGGCACTGGCTCAGGCGGCACTGGATGATGTTTGTACCGGTGGCAACCCGCGTGAAGCAACGCTTGAGGATATTGTAGAGCTTTACCATACCGCCTGGTAAATGCGCTGATGTGATAATGCCGGATACGACGTTTGCGGCGTATCCGGCTCGCCGTTACCGTACCAATCGCAATTGCTGTAAATTGCCATCGATATGCAAATCGGTTTGTAAGCGGGCAATATCGCGGCACAGAAACGCCATCTCTTTATGGGGTTCTAATTTTTTGCGCCACTTTTCGGCAACCGCATCCAGATTCTCATATATCCCTTCCAGACTCTGAAACTCGACCAGCAGCTGCGTGGCGCTTTTTGGTCCGATTCCCGCAACACCCGGTACCTTTGAACTGCTGATCCCCGCAAGTCCCCAGTAATCGGGCAACTGCTGCGGTTGAACGCCAAATTCTTTATCGATAAATGGCGCATCCAGCCAACGTTTCTGGAAGTAATCACGAATACGTAATGTCGGTGAAAGTAACTGACAGTAGCCTTTATCTGTCGAAACAATCGTTGCCTGATGACCGGCCTGTGTCACTTTGACCGCCAGCGTGGCGGCTAAGTCATCGGCTTCGTTGCCGCTGGCTGACCAGCACGGGACGCCGCGTTGCTCAAAGGCAGCGCGTAATGCAGGCATCTCGTCGTGCAACTCTTCCGGCATTGGCGGTCGACCCGCTTTGTAATCTGGTAAACGCTGATGACGCCAGCCGCTACTGCGGTTTTCATCGTCAAAAACGGCGACCGCGTGGGTTGGCTGGCTGTGCATAATGAGCTGATCGAGCGCATGCTGGCAGGTTTCGACACAGGGCGACCCCTGAACGGCATGAATGCGACGAATAAGATTCAGTGCATCGACAATAAGCAAATGAACAGCCACGATAACCCCCTTAAAGATCAGGCGATAAGGGTAACATTCGATACTGGAACAGGCTATGGCTGGATGAGAAATCGGGAAGAGGCCTCGCAAAACGAGGCCTCTGGAGAGCGATTAATCGCAGGCAACGATCTTCATTGCCAGGCCGCCGCGAGAGGTTTCGCGGTACTTGGCGTTCATATCTTTACCTGTTTCGTACATGGTTTCGATAACTTTATCGAGGCAGACGCGCGGCTCGCTGGTACGGCGCAGCGCCATACGTGCGGCGTTCACCGCTTTTACTGCCGCAATGGCGTTACGCTCGATGCATGGCACCTGTACCTGTCCGGCGACCGGGTCACACGTCAGACCGAGGTTGTGCTCCATGGCGATTTCCGCCGCGATGCACACCTGCGCCGGGCTTGCGCCTAATAGTTCTGCCAGACCAGCCGCCGCCATTGAGCACGCCACGCCAACTTCACCCTGGCAACCCACTTCAGCACCAGAAATCGACGCGTTCATCTTATAAAGAGAACCAATGGCGCTGGCTACCAGCAGGTAACGAGCCAGTGAGTTAGCGTTCACTTCGCGGATAAACTTATCGTAGTACGCCAGCACAGCCGGGATAATCCCGCACGCACCGTTAGTCGGCGCAGTCACCACGCGACCGCCAGCGGCGTTCTCTTCGTTCACTGCCAGTGCAAACATGTTGATCCAGTCAACAACCGCCATCGGGTCAGTGGTGGTTTTATCCTGGCTGACCAGCATCCGGCGTAGTGCCGCAGCACGGCGTGGTACGCGCAGTTTGCCAGGCAACACGCCTTCGGTGGAAATACCGCGCTCAATACCGCCGCGCATGACTTCCCAGACGTTCGCTAGGTGCTGTTCCAGCTCTTCTTTGCTGTGCAGCGCCAGCTCGTTTTTCATCATCAGGCCAGAGAGTGACAGCCCGGTTTCCTGACAATGTTTTTGCAGATCGGCTGCTGAACTGTACGGATAAGGAACTTCAACCGGTGCGCTATCCTGCTGGCCAAAATGCTCTTCATCAACGATAAAGCCACCGCCAATAGAGTAGTAAGTCTGACTGTAAACGACTTTATCACCCGCCAGCGCGGTAATGCGCATACCGTTTTCATGCAGAGAAAGGTTGTCGGCATGGAAGTTCATGCACTGATCAACCGGGAACTCCACTTCATGCTGACCGTTTGCCAGCATCAGGCGACCATGAGTATTCACATCCTGAATAAAACCAGGGATGGAATCGATATCCACGGTATCCGGCAGGTTACCCGCCAGGCCCATAATAATGGCGATATCAGTGTGGTGGCCTTTACCAGTCAGAGAGAGCGAGCCGTACACGTCAACCACCACGCGGGTCACGTCTTTAAGCAGGTTACGGGCAATCAAATCGTCGGTAAATTGTTTACCCGCTTTCATTGGTCCAACGGTATGAGAACTGGAAGGGCCAATGCCGATTTTGAAAATATCGAATACGCTAATCATAGGAAATACATCGCGTTAAAACGGAGGAAGCGCCGCCCGAAAGCGGCGCGAAAGGACTTAGCTGAACAGAGAGTAGAAGATTGCGGAGATTGCAATCAGACCCATCACGACAACGAATACGTTGCTGATGTGACCGCTGTACTTACGCATTGCCGGTACTTTCTGAATTGCGTACATCGGCATCAGGAACAGGATCATCGCGATGATTGGGCCGCCCAGGGTTTCAATCATACCCAGGATGCTCGGGTTCAGGGTGGCAACAATCCAGGTCGTTACCAGCATGAACAGCGCAGTGATACGGTTCAGCTTGTTGATTTCGATAGACTTACCTTTACCACGCAGAGATTTAATCACCATACCGTTGAAGCCTTCACGTGCGCCCAGGTAGTGGCCGAGGAAGGATTTGGTGATAGCGATAATCGCGATAATCGGAGCCATCCACGCGATAACCGGTGCGTTAAAGTGGTTAGCCAGGTAAGACAGAATCGAGATGTTCTGCTCTTTAGCCGCAGCCAGGTCTGCCGGAGTCAGGCTCAGTACACAGCTGAAGACGAAGAACATTACGGTCAGCACCATCATGATGTGTGCGAATGCCAGGATCTTCGAGCATTTCTGTTCTGCCATATCGCCGTACTCTTCACGCTTCGCAACGGCGAAAGAAGAGATAATCGGAGAGTGGTTGAACGAGAACACCATTACCGGAATTGCCAGCCACAGGGTCATCCACAGACCGTTTCCGGTTGCAGATGCAGTGTCCAGAGACAGCGTTTCCAGTGCTGCGCCGTTCCACTGCGGGATCAGGTACAGAGCCAGCAGCATCAGTACGCCAACAAACGGGAATACCAGAATACTCATCGCTTTAACGATCATCTGTTCACCAAAGCGAACGATGGTCATCATACCCACGATCAGGATCAGCGACAGAATCGCACGCGGCGGTGGTGTCATACCCAGCTGGTGAGACATGAAGCTTTCAACTGTATTGGTGATTGCCACGCTATAAACCAGCAGGATCGGGTAGATAGCGAAGAAGTAGAGCAGGGTAATCAGTTTACCTGCGCCAATACCAAAGTGTTCTTCTACAACCTCGGTGATGTCTTCGCCCGGGTTTTTACCAGACAGTACGAAGCGAGTCAGGCCGCGGTGAGCAAAAAACGTCATCGGGAACGCAAGGATAGCCATGATGATCAGCGGGATCATACCGCCAACACCGGCGTTGATTGGCAGGAACAGCACGCCCGCGCCGATTGCCGTGCCGTAAAGGCCCAGCATCCACATGGTGTCTGTCTTGCGCCAGGCACTACGAGAGTCTTTCGACGCAATCGTGCTGGTTTGAGTCGTTTCCATCTATTTCTCCTGGAGGAATGCAAATAATTCAGCTTTTAGCCAGTTCAGCCCGGGAAGGTGCCTGACCGTAAAAATGAAATCTGTCTATCGGCGATGGCTTAATCATTTACCGCCGTAATAATTTGAGGGCGGAAAGATACACACAAGTTATGTATCTATCAGTGATCTTGATCCCAAATACAATAATCTACTTGGAAGATAGATTATCCCAACGCTTTACTCTGTAAATCAAAAGTAAAATAGAATTTAAGGGCAATATTTGCCCATTAAACGACATCTGACTTCTTCCGGGGAGCGCAATATATGTAGGTTGAACTGAAAAAATCAATACTTTTAGTTAATCATGGCGATAATTTCTTTTTCATAGCGATAAAATACGGTTTATGAAAATAGGGAAACGTTTGCGTTGCAATATAAATTGTATGACATATTAACTGTGATGATATTTGTCGCGTGAGGGTGGTAAGAAACATTCATATAACAAATGAAATGAGTTGATGAGTAAGTGACCAAAAACGAGAAAACCCGGCAACAAACGTCACCGGGGGAGGGGAGATTACGTGCAGATTTCGTAGCAAGGGATGTAGGCTGAGCCTGGCAACTTCATACGATGCTGGGCAACAAAACCCTGTAGCAGGTCGTCCATACGACGCATAATCTCTTTATCGCCGTTGATTTTGTAAGGACCAAACTCTTCAATGGCGCGAATACCGACTTCTTTTACGTTACCCGCCACAATACCGGAGAACGCACGGCGCAGGTCGGCAGCCAGCACTTCAACAGGTTGATCCGGGTAAAGCTTCAGATTAGCCATATTCTCGTGAGACGGCTCAAACGGCATTTGCAAATCTGGTGCAATGCGCATTGACCAGTTAAAGCTGTAAGCGTCACCAGTGTCGCGGCGATTTTCTTTCACCAGCGGCATCGATTTTTTCATCTGACGAGCGACTTCAGCGGCGTCATCAATGATGATGCGGTAATGGCGGCGCGCGTTTTCACCCAGCGTATGCACGACAAACTCGTCCAGTACGCGGAAGTAGTCGGCGCTCTCTTTCGGGCCGGTGAGGATCAATGGTAAAACCTGATCTTTGTTGGCCGGGTTCATTAAAATTCCCAGCAAATACAGCAACTCTTCTGCCGTACCCACACCGCCAGGGAAGATAATGATACCGTGAGCGATACGGACAAACGCTTCCAGACGTTTTTCGATATCTGGCATGATGATCAATTCGTTGACCAGCGGGTTAGGCGGTTCAGCGGCGATAATCGACGGCTCTGTCATACCAATAAAACGACTGTCTTTGTAACGCTGCTGCGCGTGTCCGACCGCAGCACCTTTCATCGGCGCTTCCATCGCTCCCGGACCACAGCCGGTGCAGATATTCAGCTCACGCAGGCCCAGCTGGTTTCCGACGCGACGGGCATACAAATACTCATTTTCGTTAATTGAGTGACCGCCCCAGCAGACCACCATATTTGGCGCTTCACCCACATGCAGCGCGCGAGCGTTACGCAAGATGGAAAAGACCAGGTTAGTGATGTGGACGGAGTTGTCGAGATTCAGGTTGGGAAAACGAACGGTGTTATGGATTTGCCCGTAAACGAAGAGAATGTCTCGCAGAACCGCGAACAAGTTGGCCTGCAAAGCGCGAATAATTCGCCCATCGACAAAAGCCTCTTCCGGGGGATTAATCAGTTCCAGCTTTACGCCGCGTTCACGGCGCAGGACGTTAATATCGAAATTTTCAAAACGAGACAGCAATTCTTTGCTGTTATCGGTCAAACTACCGGAGTTCAGTACGGCAAGTGAACAGTTGCGAAACAATTGATAGAGGTCGCTGCTGGCGGTGCGTTTAAGCATATCCACTTCCAGCTGCGACAACATATCCATGGAGCCAAGCGGGCTAATATGTGTAATCAAGAAAAACTCCTTATGGGACGAATATCGTCATTCCCTTTGATTACAATAGCCCTGCCTGATGACCTTTCACAACCTTCTGCGTGAATCCAGCACGCAAAATTGAGAAAAAATTTATTGCCGAACCAGTCTTGTGGTCGATGGGACAAAATCGCTATTACTGCGCCACGGGTTAATGTCCAGACCGCCACGACGGGTATAACGTGCGTAAACGCTCAATTTCTCTGGCTGGCAGAAGCGTAACAGGTCATTAAAGATGCGTTCCACGCACTGTTCGTGGAACTCGTTGTGATGGCGGAAAGAGACCAGGTAACGCAGCAGTTTTTCTCTGTCAATTTGGCGTCCACGATACTGAATTTGGATCGAACCCCAATCTGGTTGATGGGTGATCAGGCAGTTTGATTTCAGCAGGTGGCTGACAAGCGTCTCTTCCACTACTTTTTCACCACTGGTGGCATTCTCCAGATAGTCAGTAGTGAATTCATAGTTATCGATAGTGATATCCTGGTCATCAATGCAAGTGCCATTGAAATGACCTATCGGCTGGCCTTCCAGTTCATCAAGACGATATAACGCCACGCTAACCTTACCCTGAGCGCAAGTGCTTAAGTCGCGCTCCAGCGTCTGGCGCACCTCATCCCAGTTATTAAAACGCGTCTGGTTAAAACTGTTGAGATAAAGCTTAAAACTCTTCGACTCAATCAGATTTACGCTGGTGTAATCAAGTTCAACATGACCGACAGCGACCTGCGGCAAACCTTTCGCATTCAGCCAGGAAAGTTCATACAGCGTCCAGATGTCCGCACCGTGAAAAGGCAGGTTATCCGCTTTCAGACCCAGCGGATCGCGATTCAGGCTGCGTGTAACGCCTTGCAGTAGGCTGGCGTCATAGGTATCCCGGTAATCGGTTGATTTTCCAAGAGTCAGGCCCGCAAGTGCCTGATGGTTTGCATAAGAAGACATGTTTCACCGTCATAAACCAGATAAACTAAACGACAAGTGTATCTGGTTTAAGTGAAGAGAGAAATTAGTGGACGATTTGACCGCACAAGCCCTGAAAGATTTTACTGCACGCTACTGCGATGCGTGGCATGAAGAGCATAAAAGCTGGCCGTTAAGTGAGGAACTGTACGGCGTTCCTTCACCGTGCATTATTTCAACTACTGAAGATGCCGTATACTGGCAACCCCAGCCGTTTACCGGGGAACAAAATGTAAACGCGGTTGAACGCGCTTTTGATATTGTGATACAACCCACAATTCATACCTTTTATACGACTCAGTTTGCCGGGGATATGCACGCGCAGTTTGGCGATATCAAACTGACATTGCTGCAAACCTGGAGTGAAGACGACTTCCGTCGGGTGCAGGAAAATCTGATTGGTCATCTGGTGACTCAGAAAAGGCTAAAACTGCCACCCACGCTATTTATCGCGACGCTGGAAGAAGAGTTAGAGGTCATCTCGGTGTGTAATCTCTCCGGTGAAGTGTGTAAAGAGACGCTGGGAACACGTAAACGGACGCATTTAGCCTCAAATCTTGCGGAATTCCTTAATCAACTTAAGCCTCTTCTGTAATCCAAATACCCCATCTGGTTGTGAGAGATCTCTTACAGACTCTGTAGGAGATCGCCAGGAAATAAGCGAATACTTAAAAAGATAATAATCGTTATTTTCATTTAAAAACAACATGTTGCTTGTTAATTCCTAACTTTCATATGAAATTTTCCTTAAGGCATTGTCTGTAAGCGCCTTGTAAGACTTCGCGAAAAAGACGATTCTATCTTCGTCGACAGGGAGTCAGACAACGAAGTGAACATCAGGATGATGACACTTCTGAAGGACACACCAGGATGGTGTTTCAGGGAAAGGCTTCTGGATGAAGCGAAGAGGATGACGCAGGACGCGTTAAAGGACACCTCCAGGATGGAGAATGAGAACCGGTCAGGATGATTCGGTGGGTCAGGAAGGCCAGGGACACTTCAGGATGAAGTATCACATCGGGGTGGTGTGAGCAGGAAGCAATAGTTCAGGATGAACGATTGGCCGCAAGGCCAGAGGAAAAGTTGTCAAGGATGAGCAGGGAGCAACAAATGTGGCTGGAATGCTGCGAAACGAACCGGGAGCACTGTGAATACAGTGCTCCCTTTTTTTATTCCTGCTATCCTTCGCGGCAGTTTTTCTTATTGAGGTTGCTTTATGACCACTCATGACCGCGTTCGTCTCCAGTTGCAGGCGCTTGAAGCGTTACTGCGTGAACATCAGCACTGGCGAAACGATGAACCCCAGCCGCATCAATTTAACAGTACCCAACCGTTCTTTATGGACACCATGGAACCACTGGAGTGGTTGCAATGGGTGCTGATCCCACGAATGCACGATTTGTTAGATAACAACCAGCCGTTACCGGGCGCTTTTGCTGTTGCACCCTATTATGAAATGGCGCTGGCGACGGACCATCCGCAACGCGCGCTTATTCTGGCTGAGTTGGAAAAACTGGATGCTCTTTTTGCGGATGATGCGAGCTAATGCTGGAAATACTCTATCAGGATGAATGGCTGGTTGCGGTAAATAAACCCTCCGGCTGGCTGGTTCACCGCAGCTGGCTGGATCGCGACGAGAAAGTAGTGGTCATGCAAACCGTGCGTGACCAGATAGGCCAGCATGTTTTTACTGCTCATCGTCTGGACCGACCCACTTCTGGTGTGTTGTTGATGGGATTATCCAGCGAGGCCGGACGGCTGCTGGCACAACAGTTTGAACAGCACCAAATCCAGAAACGTTACCATGCGATTGTGCGCGGCTGGTTGATGGAAGAAGCGGTGCTGGATTATCCACTGGTGGAAGAACTGGACAAAATCGCTGATAAATTTGCCCGCGAAGATAAAGGCCCGCAGCCAGCAGTGACGCATTATCGCGGTCTGGCGACCGTAGAAATGCCTGTAGCGACCGGACGTTACCCGACCACGCGCTACGGCCTGGTGGAACTGGAGCCGAAAACCGGACGCAAGCACCAGCTCCGTCGCCATCTTGCCCATTTGCGTCATCCGATTATTGGCGATAGCAAACATGGCGATTTACGCCAGAATCGCAGCGGTGCTGAGCATTTTGGTCTTCAGCGGTTAATGCTGCATGCCAGTCAGTTGTCATTGACGCATCCTTTTACTGGCGAGCCGCTGACTATTCACGCGGGCCTGGACGACACCTGGATGCAGGCGTTATCACAATTTGGCTGGCGCGGTCTGCTTCCTGAAAATGAAAGGGTTGAGTTCAGTGCGCCATCGGGTCAGGATGGAGAGATAAGTTCCTAATCCAGGGAGAAAACGGTATGGCGGAAATTGGTATTTTTGTCGGCACCATGTACGGAAATTCGCTGTTAGTGGCGGAAGAAGCAGAAGCAATTCTGACCACACAGGGCCACAAAGCAACGGTATTTGAAGATCCTGAATTAAGCGACTGGCTGCCCTATCAGGATAAGTATGTTCTGGTGGTTACGTCCACGACCGGGCAGGGCGACCTTCCTGATAGCATTGTGCCGCTCTTTCAGGGAATCAAAGATAGTCTGGGCTTCCAGCCGAATCTGCGTTATGGCGTGATTGCGCTCGGCGACAGTAGTTATGTGAATTTCTGCAATGGCGGCAAACAGTTCGATGCCTTGTTGCAGGAACAGAGCGCTCAGCGGGTTGGCGAAATGCTGTTGATTGACGCCAGTGAGAACCCGGAACCGGAAACGGAATCAAATCCGTGGGTCGAACAGTGGGGCACGCTGTTGTCCTGATATGTTCAGCGAGCGGTAAATGTCGTTTTAGCGGTGCTGAATCGAATCTTTTCAGGCAAATGCCAGTAAAAACTGCTTCATAGCGCGGATTTTTACTGGCGTTTGCCTGGAGTCAAGCGATCCATTTCATACTCTTCTTTATTTCTTCGTTTTAACCCTTCCTTTCTTGTTCTTGTTTTCATTTCCGTGAAGTGGATTCCACCGTCCAGGGCTAATGCCAAAATCGGGCCTCATTGAACGCATTAATGTTGTGTTGTTGCACGGTGAGCCGCTATGGCGCGCTTTTTATACTGCTATTGCCAGATATAAACACGCGCCGTATTCGGCGAACGACCTATAAAAACGGCAAAAAACACCCTACGTCACCTCTGATTTCCTGGCGATGTCGCAGTCCAGAGTGAGCGTGGTTAACGCGAATTTTCAGGAGTGCAACAATGAGTTCTTTAAGTCAGGCTGCGAGCAGTGTGGAAAAACGCACGAATGCTCGTTACTGGATAGTGGTGATGTTGTTTATCGTCACATCCTTCAACTACGGCGACCGCGCTACGCTTTCTATTGCCGGTTCGGAAATGGCCAAAGATATCGGCCTTGATCCCGTGGGAATGGGCTATGTGTTCTCTGCCTTCTCATGGGCTTATGTTATCGGGCAGATCCCTGGTGGTTGGTTGCTGGATCGTTTTGGTTCAAAACGCGTCTACTTCTGGTCGATCTTTATCTGGTCGATGTTTACCTTGCTGCAAGGCTTCGTCGATATCTTTAGTGGATTCGGCATTATCGTTGCCCTGTTTACTCTGCGCTTCCTGGTCGGGCTTGCTGAAGCGCCATCTTTCCCCGGCAACAGTCGCATTGTTGCGGCCAGGTTTCCGGCGCAGGAAAGGGGAACGGCGGTGTCGATTTTTAACTCCGCTCAATACTTCGCAACGGTGATCTTCGCGCCGATTATGGGCTGGCTGACGCATGAAGTGGGCTGGTCACACGTCTTCTTCTTTATGGGCGGTCTGGGGATTGTCATCAGCTTTATCTGGTTGAAAGTCATCCACGAGCCAAATCAACATCCGGGGGTAAATCAGAAAGAGCTGGAGTACATCGCCGCGGGTGGCGCGCTGATCAATATGGATCAGCAAAACACCAAAGTTAAAGTGCCGTTCAGCGTGAAGTGGGGGCAGATCAAACAACTGCTCGGGTCACGGATGATGATCGGCGTTTATATCGGTCAGTACTGTATCAACGCCCTGACTTACTTTTTCATTACCTGGTTTCCGGTTTATCTGGTGCAGGCGCGTGGGATGTCGATTCTGAAAGCGGGCTTTGTGGCTTCCGTTCCGGCGGTTTGTGGTTTTATCGGTGGTGTGCTGGGTGGGATTATTTCCGACTGGCTGATGCGCCGCACGGGATCGCTGAACATTGCGCGTAAAACACCGATCGTAATGGGCATGTTGCTGTCGATGGTGATGGTGTTCTGCAACTACGTCAACGTTGAGTGGATGATTATCGGCTTTATGGCGCTGGCCTTCTTCGGTAAGGGCATTGGGGCGCTGGGTTGGGCAGTAATGGCAGATACCGCGCCAAAAGAGATCAGCGGTCTTTCCGGTGGCCTGTTCAACATGTTCGGTAACATTTCTGGCATCGTCACGCCAATCGCAATTGGTTATATCGTTGGCACGACTGGCTCCTTTAATGGGGCGCTGATTTATGTTGGTGTTCATGCCTTAATCGCGGTACTGAGCTACCTGGTGCTGGTGGGCGATATCAAGCGTATCGAGCTGAAACCTGTCGCGGGGCAATAAGATGACGACACAATCCAGTCCTGTTATTACTGATATGAAAGTCATTCCGGTCGCCGGACATGACAGCATGTTGCTCAATATTGGTGGTGCGCATAACGCATACTTCACCCGCAATATCGTGGTACTCACCGATAACGCCGGGCATACCGGCATTGGTGAAGCGCCGGGCGGAGAGGTGATTTATCAAACACTGGTCGAAGCTATTCCGATGGTGCTGGGCCAGGAAGTTGCGCGCCTGAATAAAGTGGTTCAGCAGGTGCATAAAGGTAATCAGGCCGCCGATTTTGATACCTTCGGTAAAGGGGCCTGGACCTTTGAATTGCGCGTTAACGCCGTGGCGGCGCTGGAAGCCGCCTTGCTTGACCTGCTAGGTAAGGCGCTGAATGTTCCGGTCTGCGAACTGTTAGGGCCAGGCAAGCAACGCGATGCTATTACCGTCCTCGGTTATCTGTTTTATATCGGTGATCGGACCAAAACCGATCTTCCTTATCTGGAAAATACGCCGGGCAACCATGAGTGGTATCAGTTGCGCCATCAGAAAGCGATGAACAGCGAAGCCGTTGTGCGTCTGGCGGAAGCCTCACAGGATCGCTACGGCTTTAAAGATTTCAAACTTAAGGGCGGCGTGTTACCTGGCGAGCAAGAAATCGACACTGTTCGTGCATTGAAGAAACGCTTCCCGGATGCGCGGATTACCGTTGATCCCAACGGTGCATGGCTGCTTGATGAAGCCATTTCTCTGTGCAAAGGACTGAATGATGTTCTTACCTATGCCGAAGATCCATGCGGCGCAGAACAGGGCTTCTCCGGACGTGAAGTGATGGCGGAGTTTCGGCGGGCGACCGGCTTGCCCGTCGCGACTAATATGATCGCCACCAACTGGCGCGAAATGGGTCATGCGGTGATGCTCAATGCGGTAGATATTCCACTTGCCGATCCGCACTTCTGGACGCTTTCCGGTGCAGTCCGAGTGGCGCAGCTTTGCGACGACTGGGGGCTGACCTGGGGCTGCCATTCCAACAACCATTTCGATATCTCTCTGGCGATGTTTACCCATGTGGGCGCGGCGGCACCGGGTAATCCTACCGCTATCGATACCCACTGGATTTGGCAGGAGGGCGATTGTCGCCTGACCCAAAATCCGCTGGAGATTAAAAACGGAAAAATTGCCGTTCCTGATGCGCCCGGTCTGGGCGTGGAACTGGACTGGGAACAGGTACAAAAGGCACATGAGGCCTATAAACGTCTGCCTGGCGGTGCGCGTAACGACGCAGGCCCGATGCAGTACCTGATTCCCGGCTGGACCTTTGACCGTAAACGTCCCGTTTTCGGCCGTCATTGATTCTGAAAAAGGACATAAATATGAGTTCTCAATTTACGACGCCTGTTGTTACTGAAATGCAGGTCATCCCGGTGGCGGGCCATGACAGTATGCTGATGAATCTGAGTGGTGCACACGCACCGTTCTTCACGCGTAATATTGTGATTATCAAAGATAATTCTGGTCACACTGGCGTAGGGGAAATTCCCGGCGGCGAGAAAATCCGTAAAACGCTGGAAGATGCAATTCCGCTGGTAGTGGGTAAAACGCTGGGTGAATACAAAAACGTTCTGACGCTGGTGCGTAATACTTTTGCCGATCGTGATGCCGGCGGGCGCGGTTTGCAGACATTTGATTTGCGTACCACTATTCATGTAGTTACCGGGATAGAAGCGGCAATGCTGGATCTGCTGGGGCAGCATCTGGGGGTTAACGTGGCATCCCTGCTGGGCGATGGTCAACAGCGTAGCGAAGTCGAAATGCTCGGTTATCTGTTCTTCGTCGGTAATCGCAAAGCCACACCTCTGCCGTATCAAAGCCAGCCGGATGACTCATGCGACTGGTATCGCCTGCGTCATGAAGAAGCGATGACGCCGGATGCGGTGGTGCGCCTGGCGGAAGCGGCGTATGAAAAATATGGCTTCAACGATTTCAAACTGAAAGGCGGTGTACTGGCCGGGGAAGAAGAGGCCGAGTCTATTGTGGCACTGGCGCAACGCTTCCCGCAGGCGCGTATTACGCTCGATCCTAACGGTGCCTGGTCGCTGAACGAAGCGATTAAAATCGGCAAATACCTGAAAGGTTCGCTGGCTTATGCAGAAGATCCGTGTGGTGCGGAGCAAGGTTTCTCCGGGCGTGAAGTGATGGCAGAGTTCCGTCGCGCGACCGGTCTACCAACCGCAACCAATATGATCGCCACCGACTGGCGGCAGATGGGCCATACGCTCTCGTTACAATCCGTTGATATCCCGCTGGCGGATCCGCATTTCTGGACAATGCAAGGTTCGGTACGTGTGGCGCAAATGTGCCATGAATTTGGCCTGACCTGGGGTTCACACTCTAACAACCACTTCGATATTTCCCTGGCGATGTTTACCCATGTTGCCGCCGCTGCACCGGGTAAAATTACTGCTATTGATACGCACTGGATCTGGCAGGAAGGTAATCAGCGCCTGACCAAAGAACCGTTTGAGATCAAAGGCGGGCTGGTACAGGTGCCAGAAAAACCGGGGCTGGGTGTAGAAATCGATATGGATCAAGTGATGAAAGCCCATGAGCTGTATCAGAAACACGGGCTTGGCGCGCGTGACGATGCGATGGGAATGCAGTATCTGATTCCTGGCTGGACGTTCGATAACAAGCGCCCGTGCATGGTGCGTTAAGACAGAAAACCAAAACCGGCTCTATCTGGAGCCGGTTTGAGACTGATGCTAAACGCAAAATAGCCTGTTGTGCTATGTATCAGGTCTACATCATTTTTTAATTCATTGAATTTAATTGGTTTTGTAGGCCGGATAAGGCGTTAACGCCGCATCCGGCATAAACACAGGCACTTTGTCACCAATCTGAAACCAGCGTCATAAAAAGCCGATTGCTACTCGACAAGACGTCCGTTACCCGAGAATTTTGCTGGCTTCGCGCGCGACATTATCCATCTCGTCCAACAGTTCCAGCAGCTCCGGCTCCAAATCTTCTTCTTTAGTACCGCTACGTAGCTGTTGTTCGATCAGTTGGCAGAGATTCTTCATACGCGGCACACCGCTATAGCCGCAACTGCCATGCAGTTTATGAATCAAATCAACCAGGCCTTCCGGGTTTTCTCCAACCAGCTGTTCCTCAACTTTGTTGCGAACTTCAGGCAGGAAATCGAGTAACATTTGCAGCATATCGCGCGCCAGATCGGTTTTTCCTGCTGCCTGGCGTAGTGCCAGTTGCCAGTCGAGGGTCGCATTCGGGTTCACCACAATTTCGTTGACTTCGGGCGTCACGACGCGAGAGGAAATACCGCTGCCAGGCTTGTAGCGCAACAGCAAATTATGCAATCGCTCTTCTTCAATCGGTTTCGCCAGATAATCACTCATCCCTGCGCCAAGCAGCTTCTCTTTTTGCCCGGCCATTGCATGCGCCGTTACCGCGATAACCGGCGTTTGTTGCTGATGGGGGAGCTGGTGGATGAGTTCGCAGGCCCGAATGCCGTCCATGTCCGGCATTTGAATATCCATTAAGATCAAATCGAACGGCATCTGTTTCGCCCGTTCAACCGCCTGATGCCCGCTATCGCAAAGTTCCACATGTTGCACCATATCTTCCAGCAATGCGCCGATAAGTTTCAGGTTAGCGGGGTTGTCATCAACCGCCATGACTGTCATTGCCAGCTTACTTTCATCGGTTACAGGCAAAAGCGTGTTTTGTTTGTGATGACAAAATTCCGTCAGGGCAGGCAACAGGCGCGTAGGTGTTAATGGTTTCAGCAGACACGCGCCGATACCATCTTGCTTGAGTTTTTCAGCATTGACTTGTGCATGGCAAGGAAGTGCCAGCATCAGGAAATCGGTCATCGATACCGCTTTCGCTAATCGCTCATGTTGCATTGTTAGCGGCTCGCGGAAGGTCACCGCGATGCCTAACAACATCATGTCGTAATGCGCGGGAGGCAGCGCGGAGAACGTTGGGCTATAAACCACTTCCAGCGGCGTTTCACTTAAAATATCCAGCGTGCATTGCGCTGCTGCGGAGTTTGGTTCGACATAGGCCAGGCGCTTACCGGCGAGGCACTGGGTGGATGGCCCTTCGATAATAATGTTCGGGTTCAGATCGAGATTAATGTGGAACCAGAAAGTTGAACCGCGATTCGGCTGGCTATGGAACGAAATATCGCCGCCCATTTCATTAACCAGTTTTTGTGTAATCACCAGCCCCAGCCCGGTGCCACCATGACGGCGGGAAATACTGGCATCAGCCTGTCGGAAGGCCTGGAATAAGCGCGATTGATCGCGTTCAGGAATACCAATGCCGGTATCCCTAATCTGCACTTCAATCTGCACTTTGGTATTACTCAGCGCACGTTTTTCTACCAGAATATCAATGTTGCCATTCTCGGTGAATTTAATTGCATTCCCCACCAGATTAGTGATGATTTGCTGTAATCGCAGTGGGTCGCCGATCACGTTATCAGGCACGTCGCTCTTAATATTGAGCGTCAGTTCCAGCCCTTTATCGTGAGAAGAATGAGCCAGCAGGGTAACGACTTCATCCAGCGTGCTGCGTAGTGGGAATGGAATACTTTCCAGAATCAGCTTACCTGCTTCCAGTTTTGAGAAGTCGAGAACATCATTAATTATTGCCAGCAAATTATTTGCCGAACGTTCAATCGTATTCAGGTGATCGCGCTGCGTTGGTGTTAATTCTGTTTTCAGCGTCAGGCGGGTAAAGCCAATAACACCATTCAGTGGTGTACGCAGCTCGTGTGACATATTTGCCAGAAACTCGGATTTAATACGCGCCGCTTCCTGGGCGCGCTTTTTCGCCAGATCCAACTCAACGTTCTGAATTTCCATCTGCTCCAGCGTTTCACGCAGATCGGACGTCGCCTGGTCGATATTGTGCTGCATCTCTTCGTGATAAGCAGCCAGCGACATTGCCATCGAGTTGATACCGTTTTTGAGCATATCCAGCTCACCAAGCATAAATCCTTCCACCCGGCTGTCGAGTTGCCCGCGACGGATGCGGTCTACGGTATTCACCATGTTGCGAATCGGACCGGTTACATCGCGCATTAAGCGCCAGCCAAAAATAAGCGCAATACCGATACAAAACAGCATCATCACGCTGGAAATAAAGATCTCTTTATATTGCTGCAAGCGAACCGATTTAAGATCCAGCTCAAGCGCAATATATCCCAACATATTTTGACTATTTTTGGCATCGCTACTGGGCGATTCGTCAGGGGAGTAACTCTCAGAAATAATCGGCGTGCGGAGGATCATAATATCGCCGTCACGAGTGACAGTGAGCTGGCGAGGAAACGGCACGTTGCTGCCGAGCTGCATTGATGAGGGATCAAGATGAAAATTGGAGGTGACAAAGAGTCGGTTATTTTCATCATAAACCGAAATCGCGCGAACAATATCGGAATGGCGACGATGCAGTACGCTTATTAACTGACCGATAGATTCGCGATTTTGCAGGCTCATGCCATATTCAGTAGAAACTGCAAGCGGCTCAATAATGCTGGCACCGGCATCTTCCAGTTGACGCTGCAAGTCGTTATAGCGATGCACGACGAAAAAGATACTCAGCAATAAACCAATAAGGACGGTCGGTGCCAGGATCAGAATCATCATGCGTGCGCGCAGGCTGTAGTTGGTCATGGAGTTCCGTTATGGGACAATTAAGGTCACACTGTTAAATTGAGAAAGTCTCGCCAATGGCGCAATTCTACTCTGCAAAACGACGCACGACGACGCGTCAGATCATAACCGTTTCAGTCAACGACCTCGACTCTTTTGGTCAGGGCGTGGCGCGACATAACGGCAAAACGCTATTTATCCCCGGATTATTGCCGCAGGAAAACGCGGAAGTTACTGTTACTGAAGATAAAAAACAGTATGCCCGCGCTAAAGTCGTACGCCGGTTAAGCGATAGCCCGGAACGCGAAACGCCACGCTGTCCTCATTTTGGCGTATGCGGCGGCTGTCAGCAACAACACGCCAGCGTGGATTTACAGCAGCGAAGCAAAAGTGCGGCACTCGCCCGATTAATGAAACACGAAGTCTCTGAAGTGATCGCCGATGTTCCCTGGGGCTATCGCCGTCGCGCGCGTTTAAGTCTGAATTACTTACCGAAAACACAGCAACTTCAGATGGGGTTTCGCAAAGCGGGCTCCAGTGACATTGTCGACGTTAAACAATGCCCCATTTTAGTGCCCCAACTTGAAGCATTGCTGCCCAAAGTCAGGGCATGCCTGGGCAGCTTACAAGCTATGCGCCATCTTGGTCATGTTGAACTGGTACAGGCAACCAGCGGCACGCTGATGATTTTGCGCCATACCGCACCGCTAAGTTCGGCAGATCGCGAAAAACTGGAACGCTTTTCGCATTCTGAAGGCCTGGATCTGTATCTCGCCCCCGATAGTGAGATACTCGAAACCGTCTCTGGTGAGATGCCCTGGTATGACTCAAACGGGTTGCGCTTAACTTTTAGCCCGCGCGATTTTATTCAGGTCAATGCGGGTGTGAACCAAAAAATGGTAGCGCGTGCGTTGGAATGGCTGGATGTGCAACCTGAAGATCGCGTACTGGATCTGTTCTGCGGTATGGGCAACTTTACACTGCCATTGGCGACACAAGCTGCCAGTGTGGTCGGTGTAGAAGGTGTTCCGGCGCTGGTGGAAAAAGGCCAGCAGAATGCGCGTCTTAATGGCTTACAGAATGTGACGTTTTATCACGAAAATCTTGAAGAAGATGTCACAAAGCAGCCGTGGGCGAAAAACGGCTTCGATAAAGTGTTGCTGGACCCGGCGCGAGCAGGTGCCGCAGGTGTTATGCAGCAAATTATAAAACTGGAACCTATTCGTATAGTTTATGTATCCTGTAACCCTGCAACGCTGGCTCGGGATAGCGAAGCGTTATTAAAAGCAGGATATACCATTGCGCGACTGGCGATGCTGGATATGTTCCCACACACGGGACATCTGGAATCGATGGTACTTTTCTCGCGCGTTAAATAGTTGCGATTTGCCGATTTCGGTAGGTCTGGTCCCTAAAGGAGAGGACGATGGTTGCGGTAAGAAGTGCACATATCAATAAGGCTGGTGAATTTGATCCGGAAAAATGGATCGCAAGTCTGGGTATTACCAGCCAGAAGTCGTGTGAGTGCTTAGCCGAAACCTGGGCGTATTGTCTGCAACAGACGCAGGGGCATCCGGATGCCAGTCTGTTATTGTGGCGTGGTGTTGAGATGGTGGAGATCCTCTCGACATTAAGTATGGACATTGACACGCTGCGGGCGGCGCTGCTTTTCCCTCTGGCGGATGCCAACGTAGTCAGCGAAGATGTGCTGCGTGAGAGCGTCGGTAAGTCGGTCGTTAACCTTATTCACGGCGTGCGTGATATGGCGGCGATCCGCCAGCTGAAAGCGACGCACACTGATTCTGTTTCCTCCGAACAGGTCGATAACGTTCGCCGGATGTTATTGGCGATGGTCGATGATTTTCGCTGCGTGGTCATCAAACTGGCGGAGCGTATTGCTCATCTGCGTGAAGTAAAAGATGCGCCGGAAGATGAACGCGTACTGGCGGCAAAAGAGTGCACCAATATCTACGCGCCGTTGGCAAACCGTCTTGGGATTGGGCAACTGAAATGGGAGCTGGAAGATTACTGCTTCCGTTATCTCCACCCGACCGAATACAAACGCATCGCAAAACTGTTGCATGAACGCCGTCTCGACCGCGAACACTATATCGAAGAGTTTGTCGGCCATCTGCGCGCTGAGATGAAAGCTGAAGGCGTTAAAGCTGAAGTGTATGGTCGTCCGAAACACATCTACAGCATCTGGCGCAAAATGCAGAAAAAGAACCTCGCCTTCGATGAGCTGTTTGATGTGCGTGCGGTACGTATTGTCGCCGAGCGTTTACAGGATTGTTATGCCGCACTGGGGATAGTGCACACTCACTATCGCCACCTGCCGGATGAGTTTGACGATTACGTCGCTAACCCGAAACCAAACGGTTATCAGTCTATTCATACCGTGGTTCTGGGGCCGGGTGGAAAAACCGTTGAGATCCAAATCCGCACCAAACAGATGCATGAAGATGCAGAGTTGGGTGTTGCTGCGCACTGGAAATATAAAGAGGGCGCGGCAGCTGGCGGCGCACGTTCGGGACATGAAGACCGGATTGCCTGGCTGCGTAAACTGATTGCGTGGCAGGAAGAGATGGCTGATTCCGGCGAAATGCTCGACGAAGTACGTAGTCAGGTGTTTGACGACCGGGTGTATGTCTTTACGCCGAAAGGTGATGTCGTTGATTTGCCTGCGGGATCAACGCCGCTGGACTTCGCTTACCACATCCACAGTGATGTCGGACACCGCTGCATCGGGGCAAAAATTGGCGGGCGCATTGTGCCGTTCACCTACCAGCTGCAGATGGGCGACCAGATTGAAATTATCACCCAGAAACAGCCGAACCCCAGCCGTGACTGGTTAAACCCAAACCTCGGTTACGTCACAACCAGCCGTGGGCGTTCGAAAATTCACGCCTGGTTCCGTAAACAGGACCGTGACAAAAACATTCTGGCTGGGCGGCAAATCCTTGACGACGAGCTGGAACATCTGGGGATCAGCCTGAAAGAAGCAGAAAAACATCTGCTGCCGCGTTACAACTTCAATGATGTCGACGAGTTGCTGGCGGCGATTGGTGGCGGGGATATCCGTCTCAATCAGATGGTGAACTTCCTGCAATCGCAATTTAATAAGCCGAGTGCCGAAGAGCAGGACGCCGCCGCGCTGAAACAGCTTCAGCAAAAAAGCTACACGCCGCAAAACCGCAGTAAAGATAACGGTCGTGTGGTGGTTGAAGGTGTTGGTAACCTGATGCACCACATCGCGCGCTGCTGCCAGCCGATTCCTGGAGATGAGATTGTCGGCTTCATTACCCAGGGACGCGGTATTTCAGTACACCGCGCCGATTGCGAACAACTGGCGGAACTGCGCTCCCATGCGCCAGAACGCATTGTTGACGCGGTATGGGGCGAGAGCTACTCCGCCGGATATTCGCTGGTGGTCCGCGTGGTGGCTAATGATCGTAGTGGGTTGTTACGTGATATCACGACCATTCTCGCCAACGAGAAGGTGAACGTACTTGGCGTTGCCAGCCGTAGCGACACCAAACAGCAACTGGCGACCATCGACATGACCATTGAGATTTACAACCTGCAGGTGCTGGGTCGCGTGCTGGGTAAACTCAACCAGGTGCCGGATGTTATCGACGCGCGTCGGTTGCACGGGAGTTAGGCAGAAATTTGCTCGTATCTACAATGTAGATTGATATATACTGTATCTACATATGATAGCGGTTTGAGGAAAGGGTTATGATCCACAGTAGCGTAAAGCGTTGGGGAAATTCACCGGCGGTGCGGATCCCGGCTACGTTAATGCAGGCGCTCAATCTGAATATTGATGATGAAGTGAAGATTGACCTGGTGGATGGCAAATTAATTATTGAGCCAGTGCGTAAAGAGCCCGTATTTACGCTTGCTGAACTGGTCAACGACATCACGCCGGAAAACCTCCACGAGAATATCGACTGGGGAGAGCCGAAAGATAAGGAAGTCTGGTAATGGTAAGCCGATACGTACCCGATATGGGCGATCTGATTTGGGTTGATTTTGACCCGACAAAAGGTAGCGAGCAAGCCGGACATCGTCCGGCTGTTGTCCTGAGTCCGTTCATGTACAACAACAAAACAGGTATGTGTCTGTGTGTTCCTTGTACAACGCAATCAAAAGGATATCCGTTCGAAGTTGTTTTATCCGGTCAGGAACGTGATGGCGTAGCGTTAGCTGATCAGGTAAAAAGTATCGCCTGGCGGGCAAGAGGAGCAACGAAGAAAGGAACAGTTGCCCCAGAGGAATTACAACTCATTAAAGCCAAAATTAACGTACTGATTGGGTAGTGTTACTAACTCACTTCTATTCTGGTCACAGGTTTCCACCTGACGGACCTGCAATTTTCAGGACATTCTAATGAATCAAATCGACCGTTTGCTCACTATTATGCAGCGCCTGCGCGACCCGGAAAACGGCTGCCCGTGGGATAAAGAGCAGACATTTGCCACCATTGCGCCTTACACCCTTGAAGAAACCTACGAAGTGCTGGACGCCATCGCCCGTGAAGATTTTGACGATCTGCGCGGTGAACTCGGCGATCTGCTGTTCCAGGTGGTGTTTTACGCACAAATGGCTCAGGAAGAAGGGCGCTTTGACTTTAATGATATTTGCGCTGCGATTAGCGATAAATTAGAGCGTCGCCATCCGCATGTTTTTGCTGACAGTTCTGCCGAAAACAGTAGTGAAGTGCTTGCCCGTTGGGAGCAAATCAAAACCGGAGAGCGCGCGCAGAAAGCGCAGCATTCGGCGCTGGACGATATTCCTCGTAGTTTACCGGCTTTAATGCGTGCGCAAAAAATCCAGAAACGTTGCGCCAACGTTGGCTTCGATTGGACGACGCTTGGTCCGGTAGTCGATAAAGTCTACGAAGAGATCGACGAGGTGATGTACGAAGCGCGGCAGGCTGTTGTCGACCAGGCTAAACTGGAGGAGGAAATGGGGGACCTGCTGTTTGCCACGGTCAATCTGGCTCGTCATTTAGGGACAAAAGCGGAAATCGCATTGCAAAAAGCGAACGAAAAATTCGAGCGTCGTTTTCGCGAAGTGGAGCGTATTGTTGCCGCGCGTGGACTGGAAATGACAGGTGTTGACCTCGAAACAATGGAAGAAGTCTGGCAACAGGTAAAACGGCAGGAAATTGATCTCTAAGGGAATTACGCGGTCAAGCGCCATTTGTGTCATTTTTTAAATGACAAGCGCTTGATTTGCGTCAAAAACATTTACCCCAAAGGGGCTATTTTCTCACTCCTGATTTCAATAGTGCGCTGGCGAAGAGGAGGGATAATGAAAGTTTGTGGCACAGGTCATGTTCGGGTATACTGCTTTCCCGTCCTGGTTATTCCATCGTCTTTTCAACCTAACTTCTCAGGTTCAGCATGACAACGAACTATATTTTTGTGACCGGCGGGGTCGTATCCTCTCTGGGTAAAGGCATTGCCGCAGCCTCCCTCGCAGCCATTCTTGAAGCCCGTGGCCTCAATGTGACCATCATGAAACTGGATCCGTACATCAACGTCGATCCAGGTACTATGAGCCCAATCCAACACGGGGAAGTGTTCGTTACTGAAGACGGCGCTGAAACCGACCTGGACCTGGGGCACTACGAGCGTTTCATCCGTACCAAAATGAGCCGCCGCAACAACTTCACCACGGGTCGTATCTACTCTGACGTTCTGCGTAAAGAACGCCGCGGCGACTACCTCGGCGCAACCGTACAGGTTATTCCGCACATCACAAACGCTATCAAAGAGCGTGTGCTGGAAGGCGGCGAAGGTCATGACGTAGTACTGGTCGAAATCGGCGGTACTGTAGGTGATATCGAATCCCTGCCGTTCCTCGAAGCGATTCGCCAGATGGCTGTTGAAATTGGCCGTGAGCACACCCTGTTTATGCACCTGACGCTGGTGCCGTACATGGCGGCGTCTGGTGAAGTCAAAACCAAACCGACTCAGCACTCTGTAAAAGAGCTGCTCTCCATCGGTATCCAGCCTGACATCCTGATTTGTCGTTCAGATCGCGCCGTTCCGGCGAACGAACGTGCGAAGATTGCATTGTTCTGTAATGTTCCGGAAAAAGCGGTTATTTCTCTGAAAGACGTCGATTCCATCTATAAAATTCCGGGCCTGTTGAAATCTCAGGGGCTGGACGATTATATTTGTAAACGATTCAGCTTAAACTGCCCGGAAGCGAATCTGTCCGAATGGGAACAGGTTATCTTCGAAGAAGCGAATCCGGTAAGTGAAGTCACCATCGGTATGGTCGGCAAGTACATTGAACTGCCGGATGCTTATAAATCCGTGATCGAAGCACTGAAACACGGTGGGCTGAAGAATCGTGTCAGCGTCAACATCAAACTGATCGATTCACAAGATGTTGAAACGCGCGGCGTTGAAATCCTTAAAGGTCTGGACGCAATCCTCGTACCTGGCGGTTTCGGCTATCGTGGCGTAGAAGGCATGATTACGACCGCGCGTTTTGCGCGTGAGAACAATATTCCTTACCTGGGCATTTGCCTGGGTATGCAGGTGGCGTTAATTGATTACGCTCGCCATGTTGCCAACATGGAGAACGCCAACTCTACGGAATTTGTGCCAGACTGTAAGTACCCGGTTGTGGCGCTGATTACCGAGTGGCGCGATGAAAACGGCAACGTTGAAGTTCGTAGCGAGAAGAGCGATCTCGGCGGTACCATGCGTCTCGGCGCACAGCAGTGCCAGTTGGTTGACGATAGCCTGGTTCGCCAGCTGTACAATGCGCCGACAATTGTTGAGCGTCATCGTCACCGTTACGAAGTCAACAACATGCTGTTGAAACAGATTGAAGATGCAGGTCTGCGCGTTGCGGGCCGTTCCGGGGATGATCAGTTGGTCGAGATCATCGAAGTTCCGAATCACCCGTGGTTCGTGGCTTGCCAGTTCCATCCGGAGTTTACTTCTACTCCACGTGATGGTCACCCGCTGTTTGCAGGCTTTGTGAAAGCCGCCAGCGAGTTCCAGAAACGTCAGGCGAAGTAAGTAAAAAAGTTAGAACGGCAACGCGTACCCTGGGTACGCGTTGTTTGTCTGGAGTTTCAGTTTAACTAGTGACTTGAGGAAAACCTAATGTCCAAAATCGTAAAAATCATCGGTCGTGAAATCATCGACTCCCGTGGTAACCCGACTGTTGAAGCCGAAGTACATCTGGAGGGTGGTTTCGTCGGTATGGCAGCTGCTCCGTCAGGTGCTTCTACTGGTTCCCGTGAAGCTCTGGAACTGCGCGATGGCGACAAATCCCGTTTCCTGGGTAAAGGCGTAACCAAAGCTGTTGCTGCGGTAAACGGCCCGATCGCTCAGGCGCTGATTGGCAAAGATGCTAAAGATCAGGCTGGCATTGACAAGATCATGATCGACCTGGACGGCACCGAAAACAAATCCAAATTCGGCGCGAACGCAATCCTGGCTGTATCTCTGGCTAACGCCAAAGCTGCTGCAGCTGCTAAAGGTATGCCGCTGTACGAGCACATCGCTGAACTGAACGGCACTCCGGGCAAATACTCCATGCCGGTTCCGATGATGAACATCATCAACGGTGGTGAGCACGCTGACAACAACGTTGATATCCAGGAATTCATGATTCAGCCGGTTGGCGCGAAAACTGTGAAAGAAGCCATCCGCATGGGTTCTGAAGTTTTCCATCACCTGGCAAAAGTTCTGAAAGCGAAAGGCATGAACACTGCTGTTGGTGACGAAGGTGGCTATGCGCCGAACCTGGGTTCCAACGCTGAAGCTCTGGCTGTTATCGCTGAAGCTGTTAAAGCTGCTGGTTATGAACTGGGCAAAGACATCACTCTGGCGATGGACTGCGCAGCTTCTGAATTCTACAAAGACGGTAAATACGTTCTGGCTGGCGAAGGCAACAAAGCGTTCACCTCTGAAGAATTCACTCACTTCCTGGAAGAACTGACCAAACAGTACCCGATCGTTTCTATCGAAGACGGTCTGGACGAATCTGACTGGGACGGTTTCGCATACCAGACCAAAGTTCTGGGCGACAAAATCCAGCTGGTTGGTGACGACCTGTTCGTAACCAACACCAAGATCCTGAAAGAAGGTATCGAAAAAGGTATCGCTAACTCCATCCTGATCAAATTCAACCAGATCGGTTCTTTGACCGAAACTCTGGCTGCAATCAAGATGGCGAAAGATGCTGGCTACACTGCAGTTATCTCTCACCGTTCTGGCGAAACTGAAGACGCTACCATCGCTGACCTGGCTGTTGGTACTGCTGCAGGCCAGATCAAAACTGGTTCTATGAGCCGTTCTGACCGTGTTGCTAAATACAACCAGCTGATTCGTATCGAAGAAGCTCTGGGCGAAAAAGCACCGTACAACGGTCGTAAAGAGATCAAAGGCCAGGCATAAGACTGACTTTATCTGATTTAAAAATGCCAGCCTCCGGGCTGGCATTTTTTATGGTTGAGTTACCAGCGGCCGGATGCGCCGCCACCTCCAGAAGAACCGCCCCCGCCGCTAAATCCGCCGCCACTTGAGCCTCCACCGGAAGAGGATGAAGAAGAACCTTTTCTTGTAGCTCTTTCTTTACTGAGTTTTTTGTATTTGGCGCGTAGCTTTTTATTGACGATAAGCCAAAAAATAACCAGTGGTACGATCGCAAAAGGCGTTAACATACCGCAGGCAACGATTAAATTGGTCCATGGTTCTGGCTCGGCAACATAGAGGAATACCATCCCGTAAATGGCGCCAGTGAGAGTGATCCAGGGTAAATTCGACGGATCGGTAAAAACAATAAAATATGAAAGTACCGCCAGCAATATAATTACAGCAAGCGATAATGGAATAGGGGGATTGATACTGTAATAATCCCCCCTGTCTTCCGGTAATTCACCATTCAACAGAAGTGCGCCGATATTTTCGCTTGCCAGTGTTAATCCACCCATCAGGTCATCACTTTTGAAGGCAGGGATCAATATATCCCTGATAATCTTCGCCGCTTGCAGGTTGGTAACCACCCCTTCCAGCCCGTAGCCAACCTCAATACGAACAGCATGATCCTCCCAGGCAACCAGAAGTAAAATACCATCGTTTCTCTGCTTATCTCCCAGTTTCCAGCTATCAAAAACCCTTGTAGCATATTGTTCAATGGAATCGTCTCCGGTAGACGGCACTACTAATACAGCGACCTGCGCCCGTGTTTTATGTGTAATATCCTGCAGTTGCTGTGTCAGTGATTGTTGTTCAGAAGTGCTTAACGTACCAGTAATATCGGTCACCTGTTGGCGCAGTTCCGGCACAGCAATTTGCTGGGCAAGCCCAGGAAGACACCACAAAGTGAATAGAATAAAGATTAAGCGCATTACGATCACCAACGGCCGGATGAACCGCCGCCTCCTGAAGAACCGCCACCACCGCGGAAAGAATTTCTCGACGAAGAGCGAGAGTGAGCATTACGATTCCCCGTTTTCCTGTTGCTTTTTTCTCCTGATCCCAGCTTAAGATTGCCAGTAAATTTGGCCACAATGATCAGCAGAACGATGCCAGCAATGGTTATTGGACCGATAAAATGATCAATTAACCCAATAATTGTTGAGATGAATGCAATATCTTTAATACTGGCGAACACCAGGCACCATCCCACAATAATTATCAGCATCACGACAAACAATGAATTTGGTAATGACTCCAACTTATTGATAGTGTTTTATGTTCAGATAATGCCCGATGACTTTGTCATGCAGCTCCAC